>CALELH010000392.1 GCA_937902595.1 uncultured Myxococcales bacterium | reverse complement strand
TTAGAAGCTGCTTGGTCTATTCAGAGTCGTGCCTCGGTCAATCTGCGTGTCGGTTCGCTATGCAGTGGGAAGCTGTGTCGACGGACTCTTCAGGAGCGCCCGCCACGGGCGGACAGGACGCGTGTATCCCGTTAGAGGTACCTGAGGTCTCTTCTGGATGCGAGAATGAATGCAGTCAGTGTGGGTGCTGACGCTAGCGGTTCCGGTAGAAGACGATAATCGTTACGCAGTGGAACTGATTGTCGCTGGATTGGCGGATCACCGTATCGACGACCGTGAAGCCGTCGTTCGCCTGTAGCCAAGCGGTGACCTTTTCGCCTAGGGACTCGCGCTCCATCGCCTTAGTGGCGGAGAACACTTTGACCCCATCGTAACCAGACAGCATGTCTTAGCGGCGTCGGGAGGTGGCCCGAATCGCGCGACGACGTTCCTTGCGGCGACGACGCTCAGCCTCTCTCTGCTTGCGCTTACGCTTGACCGATGGCTTCTCGTAGAAGCGCCGACGCTTAAGCTCCTTGTAAATGCCTTCGTGGGCGACCTTACGCTTGAGGGCCTTGATAGCGCGCTCAACGTTGTCACCTTCGACGACCACTTCCAATGGCCTTAGGACCAGGCTCTTCTTATCGTATTCGTTCTGACTCAAGGTATACTCTCTATTCAATTCATGCGCCGGACCCCGTAGGGAACCCGACAGTACCTGAAATTCGGCGCACAATAGAGATAGAGTCCAGACTTGTCAAGCTGCCTGTCGATCGGGTAAATGGCGTGCGTGCCGTTGACTTATTTAATTGGTGAGGAGGGACCGTTGCCGCGTGATGAATTGCCAGTGCTTCAAGCACATCCGCCCGGTGACCGGTTCGGCCGGAATCGTAGCGCGCTCCGGTTGCCGGACTTCTTGAAGAAGCAGGTTGGCAAGGGAGATGCGGTGAGCGCCGTGAAGCGGATCCTGCGCAAGGGACAGCTGACGACCGTCTGCGAAGAGGCTCGGTGTCCCAATCTGGCGGAGTGCTTCAGTCATCGAACGGCGACCTTCATGATCATGGGGGCGGATTGTACTCGTGCCTGTGGTTTCTGCGCAGTGGGGACAGCCCGACCTGGCCCATTAAACCCCGACGAACCTCGGAATGTCGCGGAGAGCGCGGCGGCGCTCGGTCTCGAGCATGTGGTCATCACCAGCGTGAACCGCGATGACCTCGAGGACGGCGGTGCGCACCACATCAAGGCGACAATCGAAGCCGTCAAAGAGCTTTTGCCAGAGTCCGCCATCGAGGCGTTGACCCCTGACTTCTGCGGCTCGATGCGGGATGTGTCGGTGGTCGCCTCTGCTCCATTAGATGTCTACAACCACAACGTCGAGACGATCTCGAGATTATATCCTCGTGTACGGCCTCGCGCTCGTTATGAGTGGTCCCTAGGTGTTCTGGAGCACGTGTCGAAAGAGTTTCCAGAGATGGCGACCAAGAGCGGATTCATGGTTGGGTTCGGTGAGCAGCGCGACGAGGTGTTCAAGCTCATGGATGATTTAGTCTCCGTTGGTGTGGACATCGTCACCATCGGACAATACCTACGACCGAGCCTAAAACACGTCCCTGTCGTCGAGTACCTGACGGAGCCTGCGTACGATGTCTATATCGAGTACGGGAAACAGCTCGGCTTTAAGCATGTCTATGCGGGGCCGTTTGTGCGCTCCTCCTACAACGCCTCGGAGGCCCTGAGGGCCGCGAAAGAGAGGCCGGAGTGACGACGGTTCTCGCCACCGAAGTTCCGCTGCCTGGCGTGACCCACGAGGCGCTACGGGTGGAGCGCCGTCTGGCGGCGCTGGCAGGGCAGGGAGGTGGCGTTCTCATCGCACCCAACTCTTCTTCCGGTCCGTTGATGATGCCAGGCATTAGGCATTTGGACCCAGGTGTGCCCATCGGGGCCCGGCCGGAGCACTTCGGTGAGATCATCTGCGATGTTGTCCAGCGGTATGTCACCGACAACCGGCCCGATGTGGTCCACTGCTTGGGGATTCGCTCGGCTATCGGCGCGATGACTGGCGCTCGAGGCACGCGCGTCGTCCTTGAGGCCGGTCAGATGCCATCGCAAATGATTCGAGATGGTCGCCGGGAGTTACCTGCCGCGCAGGTCTTGGATCTCGTGGAGCTTGAGGATAAGGCCCTCACACGCGCCAACATACTCATCGCTCGAAATCAGCTAGAGGCGGCGACGCTAGTGGGTCGTGGCGCGAGCTCGGAGAAGGTCTTGATCGCTCCGGACGGCCTGCCCGTCCAGCGGGAGGTTACGCCCATCTCTCAATTGCCGAGTATCGCGGCGGTGGTAAAAGGTACACCGGAGGCTGATCTGACGGTTCTGATCTCCGCATTAGTCCGATTGAAGCGGCCGTTTCGGTTGACGATCTTTCACGATGGCGACACTTTGCGGCCTGAGATGATCCGCGAACTGAAGGGCTCAAGCGTCGGCGCGCGTGTCGAGTTGGTCCCCATCGGAGAGGACATGCCTTTACGGCTGGTTGGAGCACAGGTGATGGTCAGCGCGCCGCAGCCAGGGCGAAGCCTAGCGGCTGGAGGTTGGCTGCCTGAGAGCGTACCGTGGGCTCTCGCAGTCGGGAGACCTGTCGTGGCGCCTGACGTAGGGGCTGTGCGCGCCTATGCGGGCGGCGGCGCAAATTATTACGAGGCGGGCAACTCGGGGGCTCTTTATGAGCGCCTAGAAGAGCTACTGGGAGATTCGGCGATTCGAGACGAAGCGCTGGAGAGAATTCGCGACCGGCGGGGGGCCCTCAGTTGGGACCAATCGAACCGTACGGTCAATGATGTTTGGACGATTCAGAGGCGCTTCAGCGAAGATCGTTGATTCTCTGGTTGCAGGCGGCCGTGACCGCCGTTAGGATGCGCGCGCCATGCCGCGACGTACTGATATAAATCGAATCCTCATTATAGGCTCCGGTCCCATTGTGATCGGCCAAGCCTGTGAGTTTGACTATTCCGGGACACAGGCCTGTAAAGCTCTGCGTCGAGACGGATTTGAAGTCATCCTCGTGAACTCCAACCCAGCGACGATCATGACTGATCCGGAGATGGCTGATCGGATCTATATAGAGCCGATCACGCCCGAAGATGTCGCGCTCGTCATCGAGAAGGAGAGGCCTGACGCCTTATTGCCCACATTGGGTGGCCAAACAGCCCTTAATACAGCTCTAGCGCTCGCGGATCGGGGTGTTCTTGAGGAGTTCGGGGTTGAGCTGATTGGCGCGAACGTCAAGGCCATCAGAAAGGCCGAGGACCGAGATCTGTTTAAGGAAGCGATGACCAGTATTGGTCTCGAGATGCCTCTCAGCATCATCGGGCGAACCGTTGAAGAGGTGAGAGGCTTTGGCGACCAGGTGGGCTATCCGCTCATCCTGCGGCCGAGCTTCACCATGGGGGGCTCCGGTGGAAGCATCGCCTACAGTATCGACGAGGTCGATGAGCTCGCGGCGAGGGCGATCGAGACTTCGCCCACCGGCGAGGTCTTAGTCGACGAGTCCATCTTGGGCTGGAAAGAGTTCGAACTGGAGGTCATGCGAGACCGCAGCGACAACGTCGTCATCATCTGCAGTATTGAGAATCTAGACCCGATGGGGATCCACACGGGTGACTCCATCACCGTCGCTCCGGCGCAGACTCTTACGGATCGTGAGTATCAATATATGCGTGACGCAGCGATCGCATGTATCCGCGAGATCGGTGTGGACACGGGCGGCAGCAACGTCCAGTTCGGCGTCTGTCCGAACACTGGCCGTGTGGTCATCATCGAGATGAATCCACGGGTCAGCCGGAGCTCCGCGCTCGCGAGCAAGGCGACGGGTTATCCAATCGCGAAGATCGCCGCGTTGCTCGCGGTCGGTTACAGCTTGGATGAGCTGACCAATGACATCACGGAGACGACGCCGGCTAGCTTTGAGCCGACCATCGACTACGTCGTGACAAAGGTGCCGCGCTTTACCTTCGAGAAGTTCCCCGCGACGAAGCCCGAGCTTGGGACCCAGATGAAGTCGGTCGGCGAGGCGATGTCCATCGGTCGGACGATGGCCGAGAGCCTTCAGAAAGCGCTCAGAAGCACAGAGACCGAGACCTACGGTTTTGAGCCTGAAGTTGGGGACATTGGCGTCGACGAGATCAAGCAGCGGCTTCGGGATAAGCACCCAAAGCGCCTTTGGATTGTGGCTGATGCGCTGCGCGCAGGCATCTCCGTAGAGACGATTTATGAGATTACGGGCATAGACCCGTGGTTCGTCGATTGTGTGGACGAGATCGTCGCGGCGGAGAAAGAGCTCTCCGATTATCGCGGACAGACGCCCCCCGAGAACCTCTTACGAGCCGCTAAGCGTATGGGCTTTTCAGATATCCGCTTGGCCTCGCTGCTAGGGATGTCCGAAGGCGAGGTGCGTGCGCGTCGTTATGAGTCCGGGGTTGTGCCGGTGTATAAGCGGGTGGACACCTGCGCGGCAGAGTTCGAGGCTCACACTCCATACCTCTACTCGACCTATGAGCAAGAGGATGAGGCGGGCGTCACCGATGAGCGAAAGGTGATGATCCTAGGCGGTGGTCCAAACCGCATCGGTCAAGGGATCGAGTTTGACTATTGCTGTGTTCACGCCGTTCAAGGTTTGGCTGAGGATGGATTCGAGACCATCATGGTCAATTGTAACCCTGAGACCGTGAGCACGGATTACGACACCAGTGACCGACTCTATTTCGAACCACTCACCCTTGAGGATGTGCTGCACATCGTTCGTAAGGAGAAGCCCTTTGGTGTCATCGTTCAGTTTGGCGGTCAGACTCCGCTTAAGCTGGCGAACGCGCTGGAGGCAGAGGGGACGCCCATCCTGGGGACTCCGCCCGATGCGATAGATCGAGCCGAGGACCGCGAACGTTTTCAATCTTTGATCAACGACCTTCGGTTGACTCAACCGAAAAATGGCGTGGCTCGCAGCGAGGACGAGGCTCAGCGAGTGGCCAATGAGGTCGGCTATCCGGTTGTTGTTCGTCCAAGCTATGTCTTGGGTGGTCGAGCCATGGAGGTTGTGTCCGATGACACAGATCTTCGACGCTATATGACGGAGGCGGTCCAGGTAAGTCCGGACCACCCTGTTCTGATCGACCAGTTCCTTCAGGGCGCAGTTGAGCTAGACGTCGACTGCGTTTCCGATGGGAAGACCGTGGTCATCGGTGGCGTCATGGAGCACGTAGAGGAGGCCGGGATTCACAGCGGGGACTCCGCGTGTAGCCTGCCACCGTACAGCGTGCCCGCGTCCATCATCGACGAGGTCCGACGGCAGACCAGAGCCATGGCGTTGGAGTTGGGAGTCATCGGTCTGATGAACGTCCAGTTTGCCGTCCGGTTTGGTTCGGATCGGGGCGAAGAGGTCTTCGTGCTGGAGGTGAACCCGAGGGCGAGCCGAACGGTTCCTTTCGTGAGCAAGGCCATCGGCGTACCGTTGGCTAAGTTGGCGGCGCGCGTTATGGCGGGTAAGTCCCTACAGGAATTGGGTTTTACTCGCGAGGTCATCCCGCCGCATGTCTCAGTGAAAGAGGCTGTCTTCCCTTTT
>CALELH010000391.1 GCA_937902595.1 uncultured Myxococcales bacterium | reverse complement strand
TGAGCGAGTCCTTGATGACGAACTTCGGTGGCGAGGTCCCGGCCGACATGGAGGCCCTCGAGTCTCTACCCGGTGTCGGTCACAAGACAGCGTCCGTCGTCGTGGCCCAGGCCTTCGGCGTCCCCGCCTTTCCCGTCGACACCCATATCCACCGCTTGGCGGCTCGATGGGGCTTGTCCTCGGGGAAGAACGTGGACACCACTGAACGGGACCTAAAGGGATTGTTTCCCAAGGAGACGTGGAACAAGCTCCACCTACAGATCATCTTCTTTGGTCGGGAGTATTGCCCCGCGCGTCATCACGATTTGAGTACGTGCCCCATCTGTAGGTGGGCCGCGACCAAGAAACGGATGGCCGAGGAGCGGCGGATGAACGCGCCCAAGAAGAGAGCGCGCTGAGTTCTATTTCTTCTTCTTACGCTTCGACTTCTTCTTCCCGCCATACCAGGTCCGCTTTCCACCTCTCTTTTTGCTCGTCTTGCCCTTCGCCTTCTTACGGGTCGCCTTATAGGCCTTCATGGCTGCCTTTCTTTTTTGACCGGTGAGCGTCGCGGGTCCGTAGACCGTACCCCTCTTCGAGTCGATCCAGTAAGGACAGCGCTTATTGGCGAGGAAGCCCTTCGGTTTGATGCGGGACTTTGTCCGCTTGAAGACGCCTGCGCTCTTGGTCACACCGGCGAAGTTCAGCTTTGGTGTGCAGGCCGCTGCGCGCTTGGCGGCGAAGGGTCTCAGGGTGCAGGTGCTCACTGAGACGGTGTGCTTCTTGCCCAGCATCTTAATGCCTGATCGCACGGTCCCCCTGCGCCATCCCTTCGGGCATTTCTTCGCCTTGGGGATACAGTGGACGCTCGCTTTCCCTTTCTTTCGTGGGACGCCAATGACAGCGCAGCGACAGTCCTTCCCCTTCTCACAGCGACCAAACTCTTTAGGGAGTCTCCCCCCGGCGATGACACAGGCCCCGTCCCGAGGGAGCCCTTCCGAACACTTCGGCCTCCGCTTTGACTTGGGGCGCTTGTCGGCCTGGGGTTTAGACGTGTTTGTGCGCTTGCATTGGTAGACCTTTATGAAGCCAAGCTTCTGACGTCGAAGAGCGGTGCCTTTCGGGCAGTCGCACTTGGGTCTCTTGTGGTAGATCTTGGCTCGGCTGCATGTCGCGGTCTCCGAGCTGCCGCTGCCCCCTGTGCGTTTGTCGTCCGAGAGGACGTATTGGATCTGTGGGAACTGGGGATCGGTCGATTCAAGGCCATCCTTGATCAGCCCCTTGTTGATGTTGGGAGTGCAGACTCTTATTTCCTCTTCGTCTTCTTTTATCCATCTGCAGCTCACAAGGAACTCATCGAGGATATGGCCCCATCGAACGCGTTTTCCGCGGTTGGCCTTTCTCATGAGCTTACGAATAAAGAGGTAGGTGAAGACGCCGCCATGTATGGGATCACCGTACGCGAGGTCTCCCGGCTCTTGGGACGCGATGCGTATGTATCCACGGGCGTCCAGGAAGAGGGATCTCAAGCCCGCTGCGAGCGCGTTACCACGAGCACCGGCGCTGCGTCCCTCGGGCATATCCAAACCGTTCGACGCGTTACACGAGTCGGTGATGCTGATGGTCAGCCGGGCGCCTTTGGCTTCGAGAGCCTCGAAGACCTCCCGAAATTGGATGGAGTTCTCGGCGGCGACCCTAGCTTCAGCGTCGTTGGCAAAGGGGCGACCATTGTCTTCGTCAGAACGATAGCTCCATTCATCCAGGTCCAGGGCCGGGAATTGAGCGAGCCCCGCCTGGTCATCCCAGCGAAAGCCGTGACCGGTGTAAACAAACCAGATGACGTCCTCGCCCTCGCTCACGTCCAGGCCAGCGATGGTCTTCTTGATGCTGGCCTTATCAAAGGCGAACTTTGTCTCACCCCTGCGGATGTCCGCGAGCGGCACCTTACCGGGGATGGAGGGGTGTTTCGCCTTCCCTCTATTCAGGGTGGTTGTGGTCTCACCGTCAAAGGTGCCCTGTAATGGAAACGGGCCCGATGTGCTCGTATAGAGCTTCAGGGTCATCCCGGTCTTCTTGGCCACAGCGCGAGCGAGGGTGATGTAATTGGCCGCGTCGATGGCGAGGTCGACGCCGATACCCTCGTCACCGCTGTCGGTCATCACGATCATGTGAAGCTTCGGTTTGGCTGCCGCTGGCGCAGTGAATAGCAGACAGAGCGCGAGCGCGGCGAGCGTTCCAAAGAGCGTCTTCATGAATTGGATTCCCCTACAAAGTGAGGTTCGATTATTCCTCGTCTAGTCGGGAGAAACAACGGGCACGAGCCCGCTACTTCGGATGAGCGCTACCCTGCAGGATTGATCACCAGGCGGATGAGAAACCACCATCCACTGGGAGGACGACGCCTGTAAGGGCGGTGGGACCGTCGATGAGGAAGTGCACGGCCTCCGCGATGGCGGCCGCCCCCGTCTCCTCACCCATCGGGGTGCGCGCGAGGTGCTTGGCGCGCTCCTCAGCGTCATAGAACTCCGGCATCAGCGCTACGCCTGGAGCGACTCCGTTTACTCGGATTGTGGGCGCCCACTCTGAGGCGAGACCGTGGGTGAGAGACTCTAGGCCGGCTTTGGTCGCGGCGTAGTAACTGTAGCCAGGTTCAGGTCGCATAGACGCGACGTCGAGGAGGTTGATGATGACACCTCCGCCGGCCGATCTCATCCGGGGAGCGGCGAGCTGAGCGCATCTAAATGGCGCCGTGAGGTTGATCGCAAACTGGCGGTCCCAGTCCTCCATCGTGACCTCTTCTGCCGGGGCACCGAGGAAGATGGCCGCGTTGTTGACGAGGACCTTGAGCTCACCGTCGAGGGCGTCGATCTCCTCAAAGAGACCGTCGATGGCGTTGACATCGCTCAGGTCGGCAGACACAGCGTGCCCACGGATCTGACCTGCGAGGGCCCTGGCGTGTTCGATGTGGCTATTGGCGTGTACGACTACGCGATAGCCGGCCTCGGCTAAGCGGTGAGTGATAGCTTCACCGAGCCGGACGGCGCCTCCGGTGACCAATGCGAGCTTCGAACCAGACACTGAGCGTCCCTCCAGCGATGCGTGTTCATGAGGACTTTAAACGGGCCGCTGCGATTGATCCACTGCTGTGCGCTTCGGGATGAATCTTGATCTACTGGGACAGGTTCAAGATTACGCTCGCTGAGTGCTGAAAGGTGCCGCGATCGGGCCCGGGTAACTGGCGTCGATGAAGAACCCAGCGGAGAGTGATCTGGTTAAAGACGTCGATTTCGGAGGAGAACTGTGACGTCAGCGCGGCAGGGAGCGTCGCTGCTCCTAAGCTTGGGTCATTGATGATGCATGACACTAAGGACTGTACGTTGGTCTCCGGGTTACGGCTGCTGAATCGAAGGTCGAGGGGGCCCGCACCATCCGGGAGCGCGGACCACGACACCGGGAGATCCTCACCTGGGACAAACCTTCGCTCATTGGGATCTGGTGAGAGGATCGAGAAGGGCGGGGCGTCGCCCAGCGAGACACCGCCCGCCGTCCTGGCCTCCACGCGCCGCCCGATGGGGATGGTCACCGCATGGGGTCCCAACACGAGGCGTTGTCCCCCTTCGCGGATGAGATAGAGCCAAACGGAACTACCCGGCACACCCACCCCAAAGAAGTCCCCAGGCAAGACGAGCTCACCATCGTCGATAAGCTGTCCATCCAGCACAAAATGTTCGATGGCCTGGTAGGTGTTGCTCGGGCGAAAGGTGACTAGGCTACCTCCGATATAGAGCTTCATTTGCCCATTACTGGCGAGGTTGGGTCGCCATCCTAGGCGTAGAGTTTCGTCGCTAGGACTGCCGCGGAGCGCGTCGAAGAGCGGACTGAAGTCTGTGGTCTCTGCGACGGACAAGGGCGCGACCACTTCGTGATCAAAGCCCTGAACCAGCGAGCCTCCTTCAGCGGTCACGGCCACTCGATCACCATCTCTAAACAGTGGTTCATCGGCGACTGGCTCGTTAGATCCATAGCGGAAGAGACCCGACTGTTGGTCCAGTACAGGCGTTAAGGTCCAGGTGCTCTGAGATCCTTGGATGTCGACGGCGCCGATGTCGGCCCCTTCGGACTGTCGGGAGACCAAGCGGACGATCTGGCAGGTGCCATTGTCGATCTCAAGTACATCGGGCTCTAAGATCGTCCCGCTGAGCCCGACAATTCGGTTGGGGTTTAGGGCGCCTTCGCCGTCTTGAATGAGGTTGACCCGCCAGTGTTGGCAACCGCCCTCCGGGATCTCTCCACAGCCCCCGCAGAGATTCGCCACGCCTTCGTCGACGACGCCGTCACCGTCATTGTCTAGAGCGTCGCAGTCGATCTCTGGTGTTGGATCGAGTGGAGGTGGGAAGACCATGGCGTCCGCTTCCATAGCGCTGTCCAACATCATGTCTGGGCGCCCTAGATCGGTGGGGATGGGAGGGTCGCCATCTGCCAGGCTAGAGTCCTGTTCGAGGACGTCCGTGGTGCTGTCGAGAAGACCGGCGTCGACGGCCTCAGAGTCCATCGCGATGGCGCTGTCCATGGGTAGTTCGATGTCCTGTTGGACTCGAGTCCGCTCGCAGGCGCAGATGCATGTGACGCAGATGATTAAGAGATAACGCACGTCCGCTCCAAGGAGTCTCCGAGAACTCTATGATATATGGCCCTCGAGATCGTTTCAGGTGATCTGATCACTTTGGAGTCTATCAGACCTTAAGGTGTCACTCATGAGCTCGTCGGTGGTGGCAGAAACCTGCGGGGTTTTTCGATGATTGACTCAAGTTTTGACGCTCTGCGTCATCTGCTAATCGGGAAAAACCCTTCCAATCTCTCGAAATATGAGGCATCTTGCCGCGCCGATGGCATACTTTAACCTACATGGGGGGACACGTGGGTACGCTAGCCAAGGAAGAGAAGTGTGAAGAGAAGACGACGCCACCTCTGGTCGCGGCTCCAGTGAGAAGCTTTACAGACTTGCTGAAGCAGCGCGAGGAAGAGCGTGACGATGAGCATCCGTCTATAGACGGGATCAGCTTCCCAACGTCTAGCGAGGAGGGGAAGTTGGACGCTACGGAGGTAGGACCCTACAACCCAGTCTCGCTCGCGGGTCGCGCCCTATCACTAAGCGCCTCTCTGTCACCAGATTACTTGCAAGCCTATCTCGCGGGCCTCGAAGATCTCAGCGCTCTGCGCACCTTACCAGAGCCTTCACGCCGCCGTCGTTAAGGCGGTGGCTGCGCCCTCGGCGTCGCTAGAGCGGCACCTCAACGAGCTCTTAGACACCTTTAATTTTGAACGTCAAAAGGCGGCGGATCCCATCCGCTTCTCCTATGCGTGGTCGGCGGGTCCGGACCGAGAGGTCGTCGCGGTCTTCTCCGCGCTCCTCTCTTATGGGCGCGCTTCTCTGATCGGGCGCGCGATCACCGAGGCCGTTGGCCGTATGGGCCCGTCCCCGGCGAAAGCAGCACAGACCGACGACGTGGAGGCAGCCAAAGCTCGTTTCTCAGGATTCGTATATCGAGTGACCCGGGGAGAGGACCTCGCGCGACTTTGGCTTGGTCTCGGCGCCGTACTTAGGGATCATGACACCGTCGGGGACGCGCTCGCGACTTGGGATGATGGGGCAGCGGATCTACGAGGCGTCCTGAGCGCGCTGCGTTCAGCCATCTATGAGGCGACACCTGACTTCGAGTATCGACGATCCTTTGAGCATTTCTTTCCAGCTCCTGAGCGGGGGAGCGCGTGTAAGCGGCTGAACATGCTCTTGCGATGGATGGTGCGCGGCCCTGACTCCATCGATTTTGGTGATTGGAGCCATCTCGGCTCCAGTCGCTTGACCATGCCTTTGGACACGCATGTCCACCGCATCGCTCGGTATCTGGGTCTCACGGAGCGGCGCCAAGCGAATTGGTTGACCGCGGTGGAGATCACGGATGGTCTGCGCCGGCTCGACCACGATGATCCATTGAGGTACGACTTCGCCATCGCTCACCTTGGTATATCCGGAGATTGCCCCACCTACCGGCGGGCTGACATCTGTTCAGGGTGTCCTCTCAACCCAGTCTGCCAGCTTCCCGAGCAGAGCTAGATTCCAGGTCCACCGTGGGGACCATGGATTGATCTCAGCCGACCGATTTGTCACTCTCTTAGGGGTAACATCACGGACATAGTCCGTAGCGGGGGGTGTTTTGGGGATCAGAGCTTCATCTTGGTCACGTCTGTGGTGCGTGATCGCGGCGGGTGTGTTCGTCGTGGGCCAAGTGTCCATCGCGACCGCTCAACAGGGCCTCAGCGCAGAGCACTTTGGGAACCCAAATTTTGAGGGCGACCCAGTGTCTACGATCGTGCCGACCATCGACTTTGCCTACGGAGGAGGTGGTCCAGACGGGGTCAACGTAGACCAGTTTGCGTCTAGGTATTACGGAGAGATCACGCCACGCTACTCCGAGACGTACACTTTTGAGACTCTCTCCGATGACGGGGTTCGCGTCTGGATCGATGGCCAGTTGATCATCTGTAATTGGACGTACCATGGGAACCAAACGGATTTTGGGGTCATGGAACTCGAGGCTGGCCGAGCCTATACTCTCCTGATCGAGCACTTCGATGGCTGGGGTGGCTCACATTTGCAGGCCTGGTGGCAGAGCGCCTCCCAGGAGCGAGAGCTGTTACCCAGCGCTCAGATGCGGGTCGCGAGCCCACCGGAAGGGGGCATCCCCGAGATTCGTCTGCAGTCCAGCGATGACTGGGGACTCGAAGGCGAGATGGGGATCTCGACGGGCGCCGGTGCTCGCTTAACGACCTTTCGGCCTCAACACTGGCGACGAGAGCTCACGGTGAACCTGAGAGCAAGCTGGACCGGAGACGGCGCGACCCTGCGGATCCCTGAGATCAGCTGGACCGATGAGACGAGGACTGAGGGGGTCATCGTCCTCGCAGGTAACCAGACATCAAAGTTAAGCGTTATGGAGCGC
>CALELH010000390.1 GCA_937902595.1 uncultured Myxococcales bacterium | reverse complement strand
GTGAACCATGCGAAAGCTCTTGAAGATCCGAAGCAGATCACGTTGGCGGAGTCGCCCGAGGCGTAGATCGCACTCCTGGCCCCCATCGCTCGCCACATGGCGCATCAGGATCTCACCTTCGAATCTGGCTGCGGGCAAATCCCCCGCAGGATCGGCGACGACCAGGAGGCGGTCCGACGATTGGGTGACGGGCCTTGGAACGGGCGCCTCGTCCAGCGGCACTTCTCCCAGCGCCCAACGAAGCCCTAAGAACTGCGCGCCGTCATGTAGGACGTGCCACGGCACATCGACGTCCGACGACACGGTCAACACATCGCCTCCACCTCGCAGGCGATTTTTGACGGGGGTCGGGAGCAGTAAATCGAAGACCAAGCGAGCGGCGGCGACCACGGCCTCGGGTTGCTGCCCGCGTCGAACCGTACGACTCAACGCTCGCCTTAGGGCGGCCAACTCACGATCAAGGCTCTCTACGTCAAAGGTGTGCACCCCGCGCCACGCGGCTGCGGTAGAGCCCTCGAGCAGTATCACCTGCGCGGATCCCCGTTCGTACAGAGAGTAGATAAGCGTGAGCGGTTCAGACATATTCACGACCGTTGTTCAAACAGCGATTCAGCACCCATAAGAATCGACGCGTCATTATACAGGCTACTCGCCTTTCCGTCATTCGAGATGCCGTCTGACACCGGACAATTTTTCGCGCCGATGAACGAGATGTACACCGAGGTGGGCGATGAGTGTGGCCACAGCCAAACCTAATAAGTGGCGCCGCACAATAAAATGTCTGAACTCGCACATCCTGGGGACACGGAGGGAGCACTTCAAGCCATCGGCCTGGGCCTCTGCGACCAACATAAGCCTAGCCAGTAATACAAGTGCCGTACCAAAGACGCCCATTGGACCCTACAGGGCCCCTCGACCCTAAACATCTTAGTTCCGCAGAGTCTCCAGCGGGGTCTGGGTACAGCAGCCCCCAGCTAAACGCCCTGCTGCCCCCGGGTCAAGAGTACCCACACATTTTCCCGTTTAGTATCAACACCTTAAGCGCAACCAGCACCCACAGAAAGGCGAAAGAATGGAGACTTATTTTTTAACTGTAAGATCACAAAAAAGGGCCGTCCTGTGATTCGGTTGGCACAAAGCCTCCCGACAGTCAGACGAGGCCGACGCCTGTACAGAGCGGTGCCTTGGACAGCTGTCATACGAAGGAGATACCGGGTCTTCGCTGATGGCGTACAGCCCCGGTCATGGGCAAGAGCAAAGGGTTAGATTATGTATCGAAAAGTTATCATCGCAGTCATCTGCTCAGCCTGGGCCGTAGCGTGCAGCCCACAGCGTGCCAAGCTCGTTGTCCACGTTGAAGGCAAGCCCATTGATGGTCGGGCGACTCCCCTGCAGAGCGCGCAGATCTATCTCAGTGAGGCGGAGGGTGCCCACGAGCACCATCATCACCACCCGAAGGCCGCACCAGTCGCCGTCACAGACGCCCAGGGCGACGTCTCAATCTCGGTGATCGCGGACAAGGAGTATGTAGTTCATATCGACGCTGATGGACACGATGGTGTCGTCAGAATCGTGAAGCAGACCGTGGACTCGGAGCGCAATATCTGGGTCACCCTAAACGAAGAGCAAAAGAAGACGATCTTGGTCCCGAGGACCGGTGAAATAAAGGTCACGCTGGGCTCAACCGCAGGGGGCAGCGTTGAGCCTGTGACCCTCACCATCGAAGCCGGCGACTTGGCCACTGACAATGGAAACGGAGACCCCGTCGACGGCGAGGTTGAGATCACATATGGGTCATGGGATCCAGCCGTCGATGACCCGACTAGCCTACCCTCGGATTTAAGAACCGCCGATGAGCCGCTGGTTAGCTACGGGATGTTTCATGTCGAGTTTCGCCAGGGCCGGGAGACCCTCAATGTCCGCAAGGGTCAGACCATTGGGTGGACTATGCAGATCAATGAGGCCATGCAAGACATGGCGACCTCGGCAGACGGAATGGGCGACTTGAATATCTACTCCCTAGACCATAACTCGGGTTTATGGGTCGAAGATGAAGTCGTGGCCAATTACAACGTCGACACCGGAGTCATGACCACTGAGTCTACCCACTTCTCGCACAAGAACTGCGACCAGCCGCCTCCATTCCCAGCCCGCTCCTGCGTCATCATCGAGGTCATCGACCAAGAAGGTAACGCCGTCCCTCAAGCCGACACCGTAATCACCGGCCGTGGGCCGGCGGTACAGGGCTGCAATCGAGTGGCCTGTACCCTCACGGACGAAGGTGGCACACCGATCTTTGGTCAAAACAACAGGAGTCGCCGCCAAACAGGCACGCGCCCCATATCGAGACAGGTTACCTACACAGTAACCGCCCGGGCTCACACCGAGGCCGGATATTGGGTACAAGGGCAGACGACCGTTGAGACAAAGTGCGATGACGTTCGGATCAATTGCCGACGACACATAGACGCCTGCGCCACTGCGACGGTCGTGCTCGATATGAACGGCCCCGCCATTCCCCCCTCTGCACCAGCGCCGGGCGACGACCCAGGTGCCTGCCAATCGAACGGTGATAGCTGTGGTAGCAGCGATGAGTGCTGTGATGGCCTCGTATGTTCCGACTACCAGTGCTTCGCTCCTTAATTCCCTCCAGCCCGCCCCCCAAGAACCAGTCACCGAGACACGCAGCCTGCGCACCTCATTGACTCCTGCCGAGGCCCCGCCCCAACTTAGAGCGGCTGATCCGATAGGGTCAGCCGCTCACGCCTCATTTGAGACCCCCATTGATGTAAGAAACGCGTCGATCTCCGTCTAGCCCCTTGAAGGAGTTTTCGAGGCGAGTTGATGACCAGGCCTAGCCGGTGTCGCCATAGGGCGACGACCTAGATGGTTCTCATGCTGCTCAACCGCTGAAACTACCCGAACAGCCTGATCGCCCTCCCTGAGCCGGATGGACAGATACGGCTCCATGGAATCAGGTTTCAGGATGAGAAGACGTAACCGGATTCGTGCTTAAGAAGAATTTAGCCGGCGACTACTGGACGAATAGACGACCGTCTCAAAGACGACTAACTGCTTACTCTCGGGAGCGATTTAAGCCATATGTTTAGGAGTTCATCTCAGTTCCCTTTCCAGATCGTACGGCTCTTGGGTGAAGGCGCCGCGGCGAAGGTTTGGCTGGGCTATCATGAGGACACCGAACAGGTGGTCGCGTTAAAGGTCTTTGAGGTCGGGACTGAGTCAAGTCGCCAAATGGAGGACTTCTTTCGCGAGACACGAATGGTGGCTCGATCGTCCCACCCGAACATACTTCAGGTGTACGGGAGCGGACGCTCCGACGTAGCGGTGGTCCATGATGGGGCTCTTGTCATCGAGCCGGGTCAGCTCTATCTCGTCAGCGAGTTCATCGCCGGTGGTTCCCTAGAGCAGCATGTGGGTCTGATGCGGTGGAACGAGATTCAGCGAGTCGTCCTAGAGATCTTGAGGGGCCTTGGCCGTGTTCATGGACGCGGGATCGTCCATCTGGATCTCAAGCCCGCAAACGTCCTGTTCTCTGATCGCGGACCGGTCATCTCAGACTTTGGTTTGGCCACCTCATACATATCGAAGAGCGTCGATGGATTGATTGGAAATCTGAGCGGGACGCCCCATTACATGGCGCCCGAACAGGGGCTATCTCAAACCCACCTGATAGGTCCATGGACGGATCTCTACGCAGTAGGCTGCCTCACCGTAGAGCTGTTCACCGGGCAGCCTGTCTACGAGTCCTCTAACGTGATCGACGCGATATTGGCTCATAGAGACCAGCCAATCCCGAAATATGAGCATCGCTTCCCTGTCCCCATCGGGTTTGACGATTGGCTGGAGCGAATGTTGTCTAAGGCTTGGCATGGCCGATTCCAACGGGCGAGTGAGGCTGCCCGAGCCCTTCGCGGACTCAAGATGGGGACCCCAAGGACGCCGGACATCGGGCTACGAGACACTGTACCGGCCCAATACGCACCTCAAGGCCATCGCCCCCTTCCCAGTTACCAAGAGAGGAAACCGGAGCCGCCGTCAGCAGCTCCAACGCCCACGGGTCCGCCATCGGTCGACAAGAAGGCCATAGAGTTGACACGACCAACGACTCGGGACTGGTACGGCCGCTCCCTATCTGGATTTGGCGGCGACTTAGTCTCTTTTGAGGATTGCCAGCTTGTAGACCGTGGAGACGAACAGGACCGCCTTTGGTCAGCCCTGTCACAGGCCATACGTACTCAACGGTCAGCCCACATCTCAATCGAAGGGACCACCGGGATGGGCAAGACGGTTCTGTGCGGCTGGCTCGCTACTGCGGCACACGAACACGCAGACGCAGAGGTGCTTTGGGTGAACCACCATCCTACCTGCGGCCAACATGACGGAGTCATGGGGGCTCTCAGAGCTTATTTCTGCCTCGTGGACGGTAACACCAGAAAGAACTGCCGCCAGATAACAGAGCGCCTAGCGCTGCCGCCAGACCACCCCCTCTGTAGGGATATAGCGACGCTGTTTGCGTCTAATTGGACCGCTGAGCCCGTGGACTCATCACGGGCAGTCATCCCCATAGACGAGTCGATTATGGTTTTGGTCAGGTTCATTAATCTACTGGCAGACAGTCGACCGCTCGTCATCATCGTGGATGACGCCCAGTGGGCGTATGACACCCTGAATCTACTGAACACATACGTAACGCGAGGGAACGGGCAAGCCATCTGCGTTGTCTCCACCGTACGTACCGATGCCAGCGACGGAGATCCGCGTGCCCTCGCGAATCTGACCAAGCTCTCCAACGGCATCTCCACAGACCAGCTGTCCCTCGGCCCGATCACAAAGGACGCGGTCAAGCACTGGTTCCGGTCAACCATCGGAGAGCGGGAAGAGGTCTGTGAGAAGCTGGCCATCGCCGCCAAGGGGAACCCTCTGAGTATGAAGGTCCTGATGTTTGGAGTGCTGAGTCAGCAAGATCGGACGGAACTAAACACTCCGCCAAGCGTCGCCTCATTGCTCAGGAAGAGGCTCATCGCCTGGAAGAGTTCAGTGCCTAAGGACGCGCGTCTAGCCCTGCAAGTGCTAGCGGTCCTCGGCCATCGAGTGACTCGACGAGAATGGTCAGGGGTCATGAGACGCGTTCGTTCATCAACTCGAGTCCAATTGTTGGACCCTGCCATACGAGCCCAGTTCGTCGCCTTAGGCTCCAATGATGTAATCACTTTTAGGCATGGGCTTTTCGTTGAGATTATCCAGGAGCAGGCTCGCAAGAGCGGAGCCCTCGCCCGACTTCATCGCGTGGTGGCAGAGTTTCTCTCGTCGGAAGAGCGCCCTCAATTTGACCGCATCGCTCAGCACTACGAAGGCGCTCACCTCTACGAGGATGCGGCAGAGAAATGGTGTGCCGCGGCGATGGCGTACTCAAACCGCAACGACTATCGCAACTGCCGATGGGCGCTGCTCAAATCGTCTCGTTGCCTCAGGGCCTCACGAGCACCGCTGAGAGATCGTCGATGGAAAGTGATCTCCATCGAATGGGTGAAATGCCTTCGATTCATGAAAGAGACGGCCAAAGTATCTCGACGAATCCACGGACTGTGCCGAGGCGTCGGACACGATCATGACCACGAGCTATCAGCGAAGATCTGGCAAGAACGAGCCCACGTGGACAGCGCGCTCAACGGGCGCGAGACGGCCATCGTGCCAATGCGGCGGGCTCTCATTGCAGCTGAGCACGGTTCGGATCCTGCCTTAGAGATGACGACGAGGCTGGAGCTCATCCTGTTCTTACTCATCGCTAAGAAGAGGGTGGAGGCGACACGCCATCTAGTGATCATCACGGAGCAAGTCACGAGCGACTCCTACACATATGACACCCAACTCTTGTCCCGGTTTAACACCATCATGTCCGTCGACGCCCTGCATCGCTATGACTGGGCCTCAGCGATCCGATTCGCTCAGGAGGCCGTCGACCTCGCCCGTAAATTACCGTCGAAGGCGACTCATGCCGCGGCCTCATGCGTCCTAGGTAACGCATTATGGAAGGCGGGCGACCTGAAGCGCGCCCTGCACGAGTATCAAAATGCGTTTCGGCTCTGGAGCTCATTTCATTCCGTCGACACTCCCATCGCGAGTTTGAATCAGACAGTCCTTCATTTACTGCTGGGAGACTTTGACAGAGCGCTACAATGTGCTGAACAAAGCTATCATCTGTGCGGATCAGGCGCGCCTATCCTGAAATCCCTTGCGGAGGGGTACCGAACGGCTGTGTACGCCTACATGGGCAGTTGGGACAAGTTTGACGAGTCGTCTCCGATACTCAAGCGACTCGCGCGAGTCGACTGGGCAGACAACGAGCTAGCCGAGCTGATGGAGCGGACGGCTCATCGCTGTATCGACAGAGGTGAACTGGCCAGAGGCCGCAGGGCTTTCCGAGTCCTGCGACATCACGCAAAGGAACTCACCAACCCAGGCTTGTTTGCTCGAATCCCTGACCTAGACCGACTCTGTAAGGTAGACTAGCGGCGGTACCGGTTTGCTTGGTCAGGCTGGCTGGCGGAGGGAGGGACCAGGCATGCCTGCGTCCACTCGGTCATCGGCGGTCAGGACGAACAAGGCTGACCTCTTAGACAGGGAGACGCCCCGTACCTTTTCCAGAAGGACAACGGTCGGGTCTACACAGAGACCCGACTCACCTGAACCGAGGCCACCCTAAGAGCTTAGGGGAGCCGCCAAAACTGTGGAAAATCGAGTAGACCAGCGAAGTAATCGGCGGACCTTTGATCGTCAAACAGCTTCCATTGGGCAAAGGACAGTATCGATGTCTTGGCCCAGTTATGGGGATTCCAATGGGTCGCCCCCACGGCCGCATACCAATACTTCTCACTCTCGATACGGCGGAACCCTTCGTTGACCCAGATGTTTGATACGACCTGGTCGAGGGTTCCAGACATCATGAAGACTGGGCCCTGAATCAACGGATACTCGTCTACATAGGTGGGTCGGTTCATCCCGTGGGCTGGCTGAATCGTTGCCGAGACAACGTTTGCTTCGGGGAACCGGCTCTCCAGTAAGAACTGACAGGTGTGCCCTGCCCCACCACCTTGAGAGTGGCCGGATGACAAGAATCGGTCCTGATACACTGAGCCCTCGTACAAATCCAAGGCCGTCTCTACGCTGGCCATACAGGGCATCCCTGATCCAGACGCTCTCGTCTCATAGCACGCTGTCAAATAACCATAAGAGGCCATATGTTCTAGAAATGTGGCGTACTGACCACACGTGGCGCCGGTACCATTGGAGAAATGTAAGATGGGCATTCGGCATCCCTCGGGACGCTCCGACGGGACATACATCCAGATAGAGTCGCCATCCCTATCCACCTCTCTAATCTCAACGTCATAGGGGCCTCGATCAGTCAGCTCATACTCGCCCATTTGAACACACGACGGGGCTGGCGCCTCGGGCTCCCCAGGAGGAGGCTCCTCCTCTTCTGGCTGATCATCGTCCGGCGGCTCAGGCCTCGGATCTTGTACGCCTTCCCGCAGCCTCCAGAACTCCGGAAAATCGAGCAGCCCTGTAAAGTAATCCTGAGCTCGCTCATCACCGAACAGCTTCCACTGCCCAAAAGACAGGACAGATGTCTTAGCCCAGGCATGAGGGTTCCAATGAGTGGCTCCTACAGCGACATACCAATACTTCTCATTGCGGAGCCGTCGATACCCCTCGTTGACCCACATGTCTGAAACAACGTCATCCTCGGACCCCGAGAACATGAACGAGGGCCCTCGTATCTGAGGATATTCCCTCACGTATGATGGACGATTCATTCCGTGTGCTGGTTGAAGGGTCGCCGAGACGACATTGGCCTCAGGGTATCGCTCCTCGAGCAAGAATTGGCATGTGTGGCCCGCTCCACCTCCCTGGGAATGGCCAGAGGACAAGAAACGATCGGTGTACACCTGACCTTGGTAAAGCTCTAGAGCGGTCTCAACTCCAGACATACACGGAGCTCCAGATCCAGACTGACGAGTCTCGTAGCATGCGGTGAGATATCCATATGACGCCATGTGCTCCAGAAACGTCGCATAGAGTCGGCAGGACGCGCCTGTACCATTTGAGAAGTGCAAGATGGGCATCTTGCATCCTTCGGGACGGCCATTCGGCACATACATCTTGATCGACGCATCACCACGGACCACGTCGATAAGCTCGACCTCGTAAGGCCCCCGCTCAGTGAGCTCGTAATCACCCATCGCTACACAGGAAGGCGCCTCTGGCTCAACGTTCTGGTCACCTCCCCCCCCCGCCTCTTCTCCATCGCCCGCGTCACCTGCACCACCCTCTTCTTCTCCATCGCCCACGCCACCGGCGCCACCCTCTTCTTCTCCATCGCCCACGCCACCGGCGCCACCTTCGGGGCCGCCTCCTGCTCCACCTTCGGAGCCGCCGCCTGCTCCACCTTCGGGGCCGCCGCCTGCTCC
>CALELH010000389.1 GCA_937902595.1 uncultured Myxococcales bacterium | reverse complement strand
CCCTGTCGAAACCAATCGCCCCCAAAATCTCAAAGAACATGCTCTGACGAGCCCATGGACACTAAGGACGGATCCGTAGGTTGTCAAATGTACACCACCCGAGGTGGGATGCCTAATCCCAGCGGAGGATTCAACCGAGGCGGTCTTCAACCCAGGCCACAAAGGCGTCGCCCAGGTCGACGCCGGTCAGGTCTTTGACCTCGCGAATGCCGGTGGGGCTCGTGACGTTGACCTCGGTCAAGTAGCCGCCGATGACGTCCAGACCGACGAACCACAAGCCCTCTTTGCGCAGTTCCGGACCGACCGACGCGCAGATCTCCAGGTCGCGCTCAGTCAGCTCCACATGCTGAACGGTGCCGCCCACGTGGATGTTGCCACGGTGGTCGTCATCGCGAGGTACCCGCAAGATGGCGCCCTTAGGCTCGCCGTCGATCATGATGATGCGCTTGTCGCCCTCGCGAGCCGCCGGCAGATACGCCTGAGCGACCACCCAGCGAGTGCCCTCCTCGGTCAGGGTCTCCAGGATGCTGCCCAGGTTGCGGTCACCAGGGCTAATCACGAAGACGCCGGCGCCGCCGTGACCGTCGACGGGCTTGACGACCAGAGGGTCTGTGCGCGTCGCCAGCCAGTCTTTGATCTGAGCGATGTTGCGAGTGACCAGGGTCTCCGGGCAGAGCTCGGGGAACACCTGAGCGAAGAGCTTCTCGTTGGCGAAGCGGATGCCCCGGGGTGAGTTGACCACCAGGGTGTCCCCCGCCAGGTCGAGGACGTGGGTCGCGTGGAGGTAGGCGCGGTCGACGGGTGGGTCGCTGCGCATCCACACGGTGTCAAAGTCGCTCAGAGCCTCGGTGGTGACCGGACCCGTCGTGTAGAACGGCGTGGCGTTGGGATCGAGGGTCACCGAGCGCGCGTGGGCGCCGCCCTGGCCGTCCTTGACAAACAGGCCGTCAACGCCGCAGCTGTGGACGCTGTGGCCCCGCGCCTGAGCCGCCAGGATAAACCCGACGGTGGTGTCCTTATCGAGGTCGACCCCCTCGATGGGGTCCATGACGATCAGAATGCGCATCGCTTGCTGTGACCTCCAAGTGAATGTATAGGGCTCGACCACGTCTGGAAATCCGGTATTCTGGACCGTAACTTGCTCCGGGGAGACAGGCCAATGAGGTCTATAATTTGGATCACCGTGATGTTCGCCGTCTGTCTGACCGCGCTCCATGCGGTCGCCGATCCTTATACACCGTCTCCGACTCAGACGCCGACGAAAACTGAGGGGACCCCAGCGGCAGCTAAGGCCCCAACCACCCCAGCGCCGGCGGCGACCACCGAACAGGCCAAGGCGAAGAGCGCCCCCGAGGCCGCGAAGCCCGCTCCAGTTGAGTCGGACTGGCGCGCGCGCGCCGCCAAGTGGTTTAAGAGCGCCGAGCCCAAGGATCGACGTAAGGAGATGCGCGCGGCGACTAGGGCCCTTAAGCAGTCGTGCTTCTACTGCCACACCAAGGGATTTAAGGGCTACCAGGACAACCTGTTGATCTCTCAACAGATGATGGCTCTGTCCGCCGAACACGACGTCACCTGTAATGAGTGCCACGCGGGGAAGCGCGAGATGACTAAGCTGGGAGAGAGCGCGCGCCACATGTGGAAGCTAGTTCACAAGAAGAAGGTGTTCTGTGAGCACTGCCACACGCCACACACGCGCTTCGCTGAGCTGACCGAGGCCGGACTGCTCTTTAAAGCCGAGGGCCAGCAGGGGCAGGAGTAAGGGATGTTGAGCGCACTACGCCGCGCCGTGTATCACACGATCCTGGACGTCGCCGGCTCTAAGATTACCCTGGCGGGCGTGGAGCGAGTAACGAAGCTCCAGTCTAGCTACATGGCCTGGCGGGCCCAGCGTGCTCTACGTAAAGCCGACCCGCAGGGGCCCGCTGAACCCAGCTAGGTCTATCTCTTCTTCCGCAGATATTTGTCGACGGCCTTGCTGTGCTCGGCGTAGTTCGAACTGAAGTGGTGCGTCCCCGTTCCATCACGCTTGGAGACGAAGAACAGGAGGGTCTCGGCGCGAGGCCCATCGTACGGGTTCAGCACCGCCGCCAAGGCCGTGCGTCCCGGGTTCGCGATGGGCGTCGGAGGCAGACCGTGGATGACATAAGTGCTGTAGCGGCTGTTGGGGTCCTTGCAGTATCGGGGATGAGGCACCTTGGTGTAGAGGGACTCTCCGTAGACGCAGGTCGGGTCGGTCTGGAGCTTCATTCTCTTGGCGATTCGATTGGCGAAGACTCGCGCCACCTTTCGCTGATCGAGGGGCTTCTTAGACTCCTTCTCGACCAGAGACGCCAGGTTGACAAGGCGGTTTACATCCGTCGCGGGCTGCCCCGCCAGGACCGACTTAAGCACCGTCTTGAATTGTCCGGTCAGGCGCGCGAGGACCGCGTCGGTGGTGGTGTCCGTGCGGAACATATAGGTCTCAGGGAACAGCCGGCCCTCCAGCCCCTCTGCCTCGACCCGGCGTAGGAACTTCGTGCGGTCGATGAGGCCCTTACGACTCAAGAGGTCGGCGATCTGCCAGCGATTATAGCCCTCGGGGATCGTGATCTTGGTCTGCGCCGCCAGAGTACCCTCGCGCAGCGCTACCAGCAGACGCTTCGGCGTCCATCCGAGGTCGATAACGTAGGTGCCGGCCTTGATGCCGCGATCGGCTTTGGTCCACTTCCCGTAGAGCTTGAAGGTGAGCGGGTCCTTGAGCACCCCCGCTCGCTCCAGAGTGTCCACGATGGCGTTAAACCCCATCCCCTGAGTGATCTCAACGGTGGCTGTCTTATCTCCGTGCCCGAGAGGCTCGTCCAAGCTCTGAATCTTCAAGACGCCATAGCCCGCGCCGAGCGCCGCGATGACGAGGAGAGACACGAGGAGGCGAGTGATGAGACCCATGGGCTCCCTAGGATTGATTAATCAGCGTGAGCTTGGCGATCGAGCCAGCTCTGAAGTATCAGGGTCGCGGCGACCTTGTCCACGACCTGCCGTCGGTCCGCGCGCCGAACACCCCCTTGGATGAGCACCCGCTCCGCCTGTACTGAGGTGAAGCGTTCGTCCCAAAACACAATGGGCGCATCCGTGACCTCTGCGAGGGCGTCGGTGACCCGCTGAACCCGGCGCGCCTGCCGCCCGACCCGTCCGCTCGTCTCTAGGGGCCAGCCGACGACGACGGTGTGCACCTCGTGCTCAGCGATGAGGGCGACGAACTCGGCGATGTCGTCCTTGAGGTGGGTGCGATGCACCGTCTTGAGCCCACTCGCGAGCATCCCAGACGGGTCGCTCAGCGCGACGCCGATGCGCTTGTCGCCCACGTCGAGGGCCATGACGCGTCCGCTCATCTTCAGCCCCCAGCGTTCTTGGCGCGCCGACGGCGACGCTTTGGCCGAGTCTTCTTCGGCGCCTTCTTCACAGCGTCTTCAACAGCGGCGGCGTCATCCATCGCCTTGATGGCTCGCGCGTTCTCCTCAATAAGCGAGCGGAGCTTATTCAGCCGCGACTCGGTCTCGGTCACCCAGTGGTTAGAGGTCCCCAGACGACTGCTCATGGTGATGCTCTTCTCATAGATGGACACCGACTGCTTAAGCAGCGGCTGTAGATACTTCTTCAGCTCTAGGAAGTAGACCTCCCGAGTCGACTCATCAAAATCATCGGGAAACTCCGCCTTCAGCACATCGAGATAGAACTGCTCGTAGAGAGAGCCCAACTGCAGACCTGAGGCCGTCGCCCAGTAGGCGTTACGCACGTTCAGCGAGTCGATAAAGCTCGACTGGGATTGGCGAAAGAAGCGGCTCTTGGCGGCGAGGTCGGTCTTCATTCGCTCAAGAGGCAACTTGAGCCCCACGTTCTTGTTGAGCTCGAAGTAGACCTGCCCCCGGCGGTAATGGGCCTCGGCGGCGAGATCACTGCCTGTCACGTCGCCCTTCATCGCGGTCTCGACGATCTTCATCGTGCGCTTGAAGTCCCGCTCCGCCTCGCTGAAGCGCTGCAGCTTCAGCTGAGCGACGCCTCGCCGCAGATAGCACTCCGCCAGGTCGAACTCTCCAAGGCCCTCGGTCTTGAGGAGTCGCTCATAGAGGAGCATCGCCTCCGTGTAGCTACCGGACTCCACCAAGTTATACCCCCAGCGAAACTCTCCGTCGCGCAGGTCCTTGGTCGTCTTGGCGAGCTCCATGTAGCGCTGAAAGTGAACCGCGGCCATGGAGTGCTGACGCAGTTCCTCGTAACACAGGCCCCGGTTGTAGAGGCTAGCGTGAGCGAAACGAGACTCAGGGAATCGATTCACCAGCTCGCCAAATTGAGTGACGCACTCGTCGTAGCGCTCGGCGCCGATGGCCACGCGGCCAGCGTCGAAGAGGGACTGAGCGTCATAGGTCCGCACCGTCTGGTCGCCATCGGGCCCGCTGGCCTCTAAGACCATCGGCTCCATCTCGATGACTGGGGTCTCCTCATCGGGCCTGGGCTTGGACGCGCCACACGCAGATAGCAGGAGCACCGCGACGCCTAGAATAGTGACTCGGTATAGCATCACCTGTGTGGACACCATCGCGGCCATCATGTTCCCTCACCGATTAAGGATCGACCAACCGCACCGAGCCCGTCGAGGTCATGAACCCCCATGGGGAAGCGAGGCACCTGCAGCGGCACCCGCTCGGTGACCTCCTCTAGCCGCGTCGCGACCTGAGCGTCTCGCCGCGCCAGCACGTTGTGCTGCGCCACGACACGCTCGAGACCATCCACCAGGTCGACGCGCAGCGACTGGTCGGCGCCCTCGAGTTGGCCGGTGTCATCGTTGACGATGGCCTCGCGGGCCCTCTCTGAGCTGGGGGTATCGATGAGGTGGTGTACCCGGTTGAGCACAAATCCTCCCATAGGAAACCCGCGCCGGCGCAGCTCACTGCGAAAGGCGATGGCCTCGTCGATACGACCCGCCGTCGGCGTCGTCACCAGAAAGAAGCGCGTCTTCGAGTCTCGAAGTAGGCGCTGCACTCTGCCGCTCGACACGGTCAGCGCGTCCAAGGTGGTGTGGAACAACCCTAAGAACTCCGCGAGTTCCTCAAGGAAGGGTCCGCCGGTCAGTCGGTTTAGACCCCTCAGGATGAGCCCGCGTCCCCGGCTGGCCAAACGGCCGGTAATCCCCTCGCTCTTTGTCGCGCCGATCGCGCGCATGGGGATGCTGCGGAGGCCGTCGATGAGACGCTCTGGGGCGTCGAAGAAGTCGAGGGCGTTCTGGGCCGGTGGCGTGTCGAGGACGACGAGGTCGAAGTTCTGATCTTCGATGAGCGCCCTGACCTGCTCGACGGCCATATACTCCTGGCTCCCTGCCAAGGAGGTGCTGAAATACCCGTAGTAGGGGTTCGCGAGTATGGCGGCGGCCACCTCGGGGGTCGACGCGAAGCGATGCACCATGGCGTCACCGGTGGTCTTGATGTCGAGCATCAGCGCCCAGAGTTCGCCGGCGCCATCGGCCCCGATGTCAACGCGGGTCAAGTCACCGGAGAAGCTGTCAAACCCAAGGGCTTGAGCCAATCGCCTCGCGGGGTCGATGGTGAGCACGGCGACACGGCGACCGGCCCGGGCCGCCTCGAGCGCCGCAGACGCCGCGACCGTCGTCTTTCCGACTCCACCCGATCCAGCCATGACGATCAGTCGGCTGCTCTGAAGCGCCTCGCTGATGCCCATCATGACGGCCCTCCATCGATGGCGGACAACAGCACCTCGATGTCGTCGCGTCCGAACCCGTCAGAGTGTTGCTGAGGCAGGTCGACCAGCGGACGCCCAAGCTCAGCAAGGGTCTCCCGATAGGTCTCCGCTTGGGCCACCTGCTGAGCACGAATCTTCCCAGCGGACCACAGCGGGAGCAGACTCTCTTCTTTGGGTGGCTCAATCCAGCCATCGAAGGCCTCGGCAACGTTCTCCTGGAGGGGCAAGGTCGGCATCTGATTCAGAAACACAGCTCCTAAGGGTAAGTCGAGTTCGTCACGGAGCCGACCGTGGAGCTCCATGGTCTCTTGAACCGGCAGCTCCTCGGGCAGAGACACCAAGTGCACAACGGTCCGCAGGGGATCGGTCATCAGGTCCCACATCTCTGCGCCCTCATTGTGCATATTACCTGATGGGATCGCGTCTCTAATGATCCGCGGTAGCCGGAAGAACGTCAGCCCGTGGCCTGTGGCGGGCGCGTCGATGATGATTCGGTCCCACGTCGGACGACCGTTGGTCTCTTCTCGCTCGTGATTAAAGGCCTTTCCCAACATCAGCAGGTCATTGATCCCCGGCACAAAGCGAACGAGCGCGCTGACCAATGGGTTCTCAAACACGAGCCGGTAGAACGCCTGGAAGCGGAGCTTCATGAGCCCGTACTCTTGCATGGCGTGCTCTGGGCTGATGTTCACGGTCCAGAGGTTCTCCTCCAGCTCGGTGACCTTGGGCCCGGCGGGCGCGTGGCCCAAAAGCTGTGGCACCTGTTCGTGGGTGTTGAGCTCGCAGACCAGAGTACGATCACCCCGACGCGCGGACATGAGCGCCAAGGTCGCGGTCAAGGTGGACTTACCCACTCCACCTTTGCCCGTGACGAGGACAAAGCGACGGAGGATGTCCTCGTCGACTTTGGTGTTGTTAGAATCGGTGTGCACGTGCTCGGTTCTTCTCGCCCGGACCTCTGTTAGGAGTAAGTGTAGAACCCTTCGCCTGTCTTCCGCCCGAGTTTTCCTTCGGACACCATCTTTCTTAAGATCTCAGGGGCTTTGAAGGTGTCAGTGCCGAGCTCTCGATGCAGGTGTTCGCTGATGGCCAGACGAACATCCAGGCCGACGAGATCTGTCAAGGCCAAGGGTCCGATGGGATGGCGATAGCCTAAGGTCATCGCCTTATCGATGTCCTCGGCCGAGGCAACCCCCTCCTCAAACATGCGCATCGCCTCGTTTCCAAGGCAGATGCCGAGTCGGCTGGTAGCGAAGCCGGGCGAGTCTGTGACGGTAATACACTCCTTACCCATCTGCTCAGCGACCCGACGCGCCTCTGCGAGCACCTCGTCGCTCGTCTCTCGACCGCGGACGAGCTCAACGAGAGGCATGACAGCGACAGGGTTAAAGAAGTGCATACCCACGACACGGTCCGCGCAGCCTGTCGCGCTCGCGATCTCCGAGATGGAGAGGCTGCTGGTGTTGGTGGCGAGGATCGTGTGCCCTTGAGTCTCCCGCTCCAAGGTCGCGAAGATCTCCTGCTTCAGGCTCATCCTCTCAGGGACCGCCTCTACGACCAGGTCCGCGTCCTTGACCGCGCTGATGAGGTCATCGCTTGAGCTTAAGCGCCCTCGACCCGCCTCTGCGTCGTCCGCCGAGACCTTCCCTCGCGCCACGCCCTTATCATACGTTTTCCCGATCTGACCGAGCGCCGCGGCGACCCGCTCAGCGTCGATGTCATAGAGGACAACGTCGAATCCCTTGAGGGCCGCCTGGCCCGCGATCCCGTTGCCCATTGTGCCTGTGCCGATAACCGTAATGCGTTGAACTTGCATTTCCCGTGGACCTCCTCTGTGCCTGAGCGCCGTCGGATGATATGAAACGCCAAGCTGTATGCCAAGGAGCCACACGATGAGCGAGAAAATTCGAGCCGATCACTTCGGAAACCCGGACGTAAAACGCGCTGTATACGAGAAGCGTGGCTCCGTCGCCGTGTTGACACTGCGGGATGAGAACCTCAACGGCTACACCTACCGGATGTTCCGTGATCTCGACGATGGGATCCTCCAGGCCCGCTTCGACCCCGAGGTCGAGGCCATCGTGATCACCGGAGACGGCGAGCACTTCTGTGCCGGAGCCAACATCAAGATGCTCGAGGCCGCGGACCCAACGAGCAAGTATTACTTCTGCCTGCACGCCAATGAGACCGTCTCTCGATTAGAGCAGACACCGAAGGTCGTCATCGCGGCCATCAACGGCCACTGCGTCGGCGGTGGTTTTGAGATCGCCTTGGGTTGCGACCTACGTATCGCGCGTCGTGGCGGAGGTCGGGTCGGGTTACCAGAGATTAACCTCGGCGTCCTCCCGGGGACAGGCGGCACTCAACGACTGACGAGACTGCTCGGATCGGCGAAGGCCATGGATATGATGCTCTCCGGCGAGACAGTGGACATGGAGCGCGGCCTTGAGCTTGGACTCGTGACACGCCTCGTGGGCGAGACAGAGCAGAAGGAGATTAAGGGCAAGATGCGAACAGTACCCGCCTTGGCACGGGATGAGTTTCTCGACCAAGTCGTGGAGATCGCGCACAGCTACTGCTCTCCAAATCGCGCAGGGCTCGCCGCGGGCCACATCAAGCGCGCCGTGCAGAGCGGCGGTCAACTTCCCCTTGAGTATGGGCTAGCCCTTGAACGGGAGCTCCAAGCTAAGCTATTTGCCAGCGATGATGCTCGCGAAGGCCTTGAGGCGTTCGTTGAGAAGCGAAAGGCGACGTTTACAGGACGATGAGAGTCTACCTCGACATGTTGAAGCGAGTGCTCGACGAGGGCACTCGAAAGGAAGACCGCACTGGGACCGGCACACTGAGCCTGTTCGGTGCGCAGATGCGGTTTAACCTACGGGACGGCTTTCCCGCGGTTACGACCAAGAAGCTCCAATGGAAGAGCATGGCTCACGAGCTGCTCTGGTTCCTCAAGGGCGAGACGAACATCGCTTACCTCAAGGAACACAAAGTCGGCATCTGGGACGCCTGGGCCGACGAAGAGGGTAACCTAGGACCAGTGTATGGTGCCCAATGGCGCTCTTGGCGTTCCGCCGACGGGGAGACCATCGATCAAATCGCGAACCTCGTGGAGCAGATTAAGACGAACCCAAACTCCCGGCGCCTCTTAGTCAGCGCGTGGAACGTGGGCGAGATCGAAAACATGAACTTGCCTCCATGCCATCTCCTCTTTCAGTTCTACGTGGCTGATGGGCGCCTCTCCTGTCAGCTCTACCAGCGGAGCGCAGACCTATTCTTGGGTGTCCCCTTTAACATCGCGTCCTATGCCTTGCTGACTCACATGATCGCTCAGGTCACCGGTCTAGAGGTCGGTGACTTCGTCCACACGCTGGGGGACGCACACATCTATCTGAACCATGTCGAGCAGGTGAAGATGCAGCTCGGTCGTGAACCAGGTCCTCTGCCTCAGCTTTGGTTAGACCCGACCATTACGCGCCTCGAGGATTTCACCTTCGAGAGCATGCGCCTAGAGAACTACGAGCACGCACCGGCGATCCGGGCACCCGTCGCCGTCTAATGGGGCTCACTCTCATCGTCGCCATGGCTAGGAACCGCGTGATTGGTCGAGACGGTCAGCTGCCGTGGCACCTCCCCGCCGACCTAAAGCACTTCAAGCGCAACACCGTCGGAAAGCCTATCCTGATGGGCCGCTTGACCTACGAATCAATCGGGAGACCGCTGCCCAAGCGACGAAACCTGGTGCTGACTCGACGGGATGACTTCTCAGCGCCCGGCATAGAGGTCTTCAATACCATGGGCGCTGCCCTGGAGAGCTGCACCGAGCCAGAGGTCATGTTGATTGGTGGCGCTCAACTCTATGCCCACGCGCTAGACCGCTGCGATCGGATGCTGGTGACCGTCGTCGACGCCGAAGTCGATGGGGACGCGCTCTTTCCCGATTTTGATGCGACCGAGTGGACCATTGAGAGCCGTGAGGATCACAGACCGGACGAGGCCAACGAGTTTGGCTACGCCTTTATCGAGCTGCGTCGCGGGGGGTCGGGCGAGCAGGCGCCGTCTCCGTTTCCGTCGGCGCTACCCCCTCCGCCCGACGACGTCTAAACAGCAGGCCCCCCTCTGCCAACAAGAGGACAAAGAGGAAGATTAGGGCCGCGTGCCACAGCTCGGTCCGAGCGGCTGATGCCCCTGCGACCTTCGGGCCTTTCGGCTCGCCATCAGCAGCTCGCTTCTCACCATTTAGATTCCCTAGAGAGGGATCGACCCGGACCGTAAATCCCGACAACATCGTGTCTTCCTTACCGTCCGCACCAAAGACTCCGTAATGACCAAGGGACTGGGTCTGTTCAAAACGCCACTGCTCTCCATCCCGAGTCGGGCGCTCCATCAGATGGACGCCTCCAGTGGGAGTACTCACCCGCGCTCTCCTGACCTGACCATCCGTAACTCTCAGCTGGGCCGCGCCGCCCGCGAAGACCACTTGACGTTGAATCGGTTTCGTCTGCGTTAGGTATTGAATCGCGTGAACCATGAGCGGCAAGAAGTGAGGTCGAATGGGTAGGTCGGACCAATCGCGATCTAGACTGGTCGTCAGCATCACGACACGCCCTTCACCGACATCTCGACTGAGCAGTAGAGGTGCGCCATTCTGCAGAGTCATGGCGACCTCACCGCCCGCCGTCGGCGCTGGATCTAACAACATGTACTTCTTGACCTTTACCAGCCGAAGGCTGCTGGACTCCGGGTCGGGGATCGGAGCCACGAGGGGATGCGCAGTCTCGAATGATGTGATGCGTGCTACAGATCTGTCACCCCCTTCTTTCGTCGCTGCCGCGTCGCCTGAGAGGCGAGAAGAACGAAGCGTTCTAGGTAGAATCGCGCCCAACGCCTCGTTAAGCTGACGGGGCCGAACTCGGGAGCCCATGCTGACGAAGAGGCCCCCGCCAGCCCGTACGAACGACGCGAGCGATCGGCTCGCGCGAACGCTCAAATCAGCCACATTCGCGAGGAGGACGACATCGAAGTCCGCGAAGCGTTTCTCACTGAGGGTCTCGAGATCCGTCGTGGTCAAATTGATGCGTGCTCCCGAGGCGATGGCTGGCTCCACCATCCTTCGAAGGTAGAACAATTCATCTCTGTGGGGAGTTGGGTTTGGGTCACCATTGACCGCGAGCACCTTCACTGAAGGGGCTGGCTGCAGCCAGAAGTCATAGCGATCATCTACAGCCAAAGAGTCCGGCGCGAGGTGCACCGCCGCCCTACTCGCACCGACCTTCTCTAGGGTGACGTAGAAGCTCTTGATGGCCTCTGCCCACGGCGGGACATCCACGAAGCCATTGACCACGGTCTCCCCCTCGATCTCCAGACGAACACCGAGCTGCTTAACCGGGTCTGGGCTGTGATTAGCGATCCGGGCGAGCACCTGCCAATAGCCTGCCCCCATCATCGGCGCAGGGTTGACCTGCACGTCGACGACGGACCGGTTCGGGGTCGAGGCGCCCTCGGCGACGTCGATGATCTTCAGATCGATCGCTGGCCCGTCTGCGGGCGCGGGCGGGACTCGTAAAGCACCGGCCCTGGTTGTGTAGACGACCACCGCCCGTTGCCCGGCCACACCATTCAAGAGCCCATACGCTCTCCCCACCGCGTCACCAAGCTGACCTGCGGCCATGCTCGGTTTAGAGTCATCTATCTGCCGGCGGATGGCGGCTATATCTGCGGTGAGCTCATCGAAAGGGCTATAGACCTCATCTCCAGCGATCACGATTCCGGCTCTCAATCCAGTCTGATCGAGCAGATTCGATGACCGGTGGCGGGCTCGGTCGAAGAGCGTCTCTCCGCCGGTCTTAAATTGCATCGGATAGCTAGCGTCCAGGACGATCACAGCGCTACCACCCGCAACCACAGCCCGAGCATCATCGGCCTGTTCGCCCATCATCAGAGGTCGGGCTACCGCCAAAACGACGAGCGCCAACAACAACGATCGCATCAACATCAACGCCAGCTGCCGAAAACGAAAGCGGCGCGCCGTCTTCTGATGGGACCGCATGATGAACTCAAGGGCCGAGAAACGAACAACCTTGGGCTTCCGCCTTAAGAGAAGATGTATGATGGGTGGGATCGCTATCGCGAGAAGCCCAAGCAACATGAGGGGCGATAGAAAATTCAACGGGCCCCCCGAACCAAGAGGTCCCGGACACAAGACTCAAGCGGCTGGTCTGTTGCCATGCGACTGTAATCGACCCGGCCTTCTCTGAGAGTCTGGCGGAGCGACTCACACCAAGCCCCGAACTCGGCCAGATACTCTTCACGCATCGCCCTTGGATCGACTTGGAGTCGGTCCTCAGACTCCATCTCCTCGAAGACCGTGAGTTCCCTGAAGGGAAACTCTAGCTCCGCGCGGTCCAGGACATGAAGCACAGACACGTGATGAGCCCTACGTTGGAGCTGGCGAGCTAAGGAGACGAAGCGGCCTTCGAACTCAAAACAATCAGACAATACGATGACCAAGCTGCGTCGAGCCGGCAGCTCGGCGATATACTCCAATGCATCGCTCAGCTGGGTCGTTCCGGAAGGCTCCAAGCCCTCGAGGGTGTTCACTAACCGCCAAAAATGCTCGGGTCGCGCTCGCGGAGGGACATAGGTTCCCACAGAGTCGCCAACCGGCAGTAACCCCACAGCGTCCCCCTGCCGAATGAAGAGCCAAGCGATGGCCGCTGCCAGGCGACTCGCATAGTTGAGCTTCGTCTCACCGCCGTCCATGCCGAACCCCATGGAGCCCGACGTGTCCACCACCAAGAAAACCCGCAGGTTTGTCTCATCCTCAAACTGCTTCACATAGTATCGGTCGCTCCGGGCATACGTCTTCCAGTCGACGTAACGGATCTCGTCCCCGGGGGCGTACTCTCGGTGCTGTGCGAATTCGACGCTCGCCCCATGATAGGGACTCCGATGCCGCCCCGTAAGCGTACCCTCGACGCGTCGACCCACGCGATAAGAGAGACCCGCGAGGCGACCGAGTAGCTCGGGATCAACGATGGGTGGGTTCCCTTGGCTCACGAGATTGGTCGAGCCTCGAGGATTCGGTCGATGAGATCAGACGAACTAATTCGCTCAGCCTCTGCGTGAAAGTTTGTGACCACGCGATGCTTCAACACAGGATGAGCCAATGAACGAATATCTTGGCGGGATACCGTGAGTCTCCCATCAAGCAGCGCTCGAGCCTTACCAGCTAACACCAGGTACTGACTCGCCCTTGGTCCCGCACCCCAAGCGACATACTCTTTGACTGCGCTGACCGCATCAGGACCATCCGGCCGAGTAGCTCGTACTAAGCTCACCGCATATTCGATGACGTGATCACCGACGGGGATCTGTTGAACGGCGTCTTGAAGCGCCGATACCTTCTCTCGATCAAGAACCGCCTCGATGGCAGCTTGTGTCCCTACCGTTGTCCGCTTGACTACCTCCACCTCTTCCTCGGCGCTTGGATACCCAACGTCGACCATCAGCATGAATCTATCTAGCTGAGCTTCAGGCAGCGGATACGTCCCCTCCTGCTCGATGGGGTTCTGTGTCGCAAAGACCATAAATGGAGCGTCAAGCGCGTGGGTCTGGCCAGCCGCGGTCACCTGATGCTCCTGCATCGCCTGCAAGAGCGCCGCTTGAGTCTTGGGCGGGGTCCTGTTGATCTCATCGGCCAGCAATAGATTGGTGAACACTGGTCCCTTTATGAATTTAAAGGAGCGACGCCCACTGGTCGGGTCCTCTTCCAGAATGTCGGTTCCAGTGATGTCGCTTGGCATCAAATCGGGGGTGAATTGAATCCGACCGAAATCGAGGTCCAGCGCCGCTGCAGTTGTCTGCACCAGGAGCGTCTTCGCCAAGCCGGGTACACCCACAAAGAGGCAATGGCCTCGGGCAAGCAGCGCGACGAGCATCAGATCAATGACCTCCTCCTGGCCAACGATACGTCGACCTACTTGCTCAAGGATCGAGGCCCGCGCGCTCGCGGCAAGCTCGATGATCTTCTCGTCATTTGCAGATGTGGTCATTTCAATATCTCCAAAGTTCGTCGGGCGCGCTCCGCAAGCGCTGACTGACCAGATGCGTCATATAACTTAGGTAAGGCCATATACGGCAAGGGATGAAAAGGGTTGATACCGATGACGGCCTCAAAGGCTGAGCGCGCGCGCTCCAAATCACCTATTTTCAGGTAGGCCTTACCCAGGTTCAGGTGAGTTCTTACGAAACTCGGGTAATACTTTTCGACGCGGCTCAAGGTCTCGGGCACCGCGGAGAACCGACTCAGCTTGATGAGCGAGTCGGCGGCACCATTCTGAATCATCGGGTTACCCTCACCGCCAATAGCCATAGCTTTTTGATATTCGATGAGGGCTGCTTTTGGTCGGTTTCGTGCACGCAGTAATTCTCCCAAATGAGTGAAGTCGCGCACCGACTTCTCCTTGATCGTTGAGTAACTCGACTCTTTTTCCTCATCCTTCTTCGGATCGCCCGGGCGACGAAACTCCAACGACTGTTGCACTAAACCGGGGTACGTCTTGAGTCCTCGCTTCTTGATGGCCCTCTTCCACTGAGACCACAGCCCGTCCAGAGAGACTCCATAGACGCCCTTGAGCGCGCGGCTCATCTCTTGACCAGACTTTAGATTGCCCAAGAGAGCGTTAATCCCATCATAGCCCTTCCTCCGATGCAGGTGGTCGACCACGGTATGTACCTCAGCGAAGGCCAAACCAGCGGCCTGCTGGCTCGGCAGCTTGGCCATCGAGGGATGCATCTGTTGAAACGTGACCAGCTTGTCCGCCTTAAGGCTTCGCGCGAGCAAATCCTCTTGAGGCGGCGCCAAGGGCTGGCCTGGTTTTGCGCGCCAACGACTCTCCTGAAACTTCGCGATGCCCTCGTGTAACCAAATGGGGACGGCATTTCGACTGACCTTGGTGACATAGTAATGAACGAACTCATGGGCCACTGTGTCGCGCCACCCATAGCCACGAACCAGAGCTCTTGGAGAGCTGAACATGAGGCGATTATACTTGCACAAAGCGATGGTCCCGCTCGTCTCGATGTCCGTCTCTGTCAATGAACTGACCGCCGCCAGGTACTTAATCTCGGGATAAATCTCCACCAACACTCGCCCTTTAGGCCGGTAGCTAAAGTCTTTTGAAAGCGCCGCGTCCGTCGCCTTCAACACATCGATCAAGTAGGGCAAGATCGCCTTGTCGCGACCGGTGTAACGAATCAGAAATCGGCCATCATCGGTGATGTGTTCATCGAAGCCCTTCAATGCGTCTCGGGTCTTAGCCACCTCAGCTCTAAAAGCTAAGACGCTCGGTGGGGCGCTCTCGCCAAGCTCGGCGACTAAGCCATCGAGTCGTTTGACTGAGTCCACATACTCCCCTTCGAAGAACAGTAATCGTGACTCAACAAACCTCAAGCCCACGTGGTCTGGCTCTACAGCCATCAACTCCGTAAGCGTTCGACGGACCTCATGAGTCTGCCAATCGCTGATCGCCTCATGTAGGTCACCAAGCTGTGCATCACTGACCTTTGCCTGAACTGTAGACGTCAGACACGAGAGCGCCAGCCCAAGATAGAGAAAGGTTCGGGTCATTTGACCAGCTCCTCGTAATAGCGCTTAACGGACTCTTGAAAGTCTTGGGGCGCCTTGTCCTTCATCGCATCCATTAGCTCTTTCCTGAAGGCCTCCGGTGCTTCGTGGTCATCCTTACCGGGAATCTTCACACGCTCATGTCGCATCCTGCGGGTTTGCCTTTCACCACTAGGCTTGGGCTGGCCCGCCTGGCGGAGACTCTTCATCATCCCCTTAAGTTGATTCAGCGCCTCATCCTGATTTGCTCTAGCGTGGCGTGGCCTCCCCTTCTTCAGGTCTCTCCCCGCTCGCTCCATAGATTGGCGCGCGTCCTCAAGGCTCTGCATCGGTGGGCCACCGAGCTCCGGCATCCCCTGACTCTTCTTCTGGAGTTCCTTGCGAAGTTGCCGAGTCGCCTCCGAAATCTGCTGCTGTCGCTGCTGCAGTTCATCCATCTTCTCTTGCTTGTTCGATGCCTGGGCCTGCTTCCTCGCATCACGCAGTAGATCCGCGAGGTCTTTGATGATTCGCTGGTCCAGAATTACACCCGCCCCTACTCGACGAGTCTGCTCCTGTCTCTTCTTCGCAAACCGCGCGAAATGCTCGAGGTCACGTAGGCTCCGAAGGCTCTCTTCTGCCGTAGCCAACGCGTCCGGTAGTCTTGTTTCGTCTAGAGACTCAACGAGACGGGTTACCCTTTGATTAAGCGAGTTCAAAGCATCCTCGGCAAAGATGGGCCAGGCGTCACCCGCCATCTCCTCCACAAGTCCACGGAGCGCCGCTGCGTCCTTCTTAATCTTTTCCAATCGATCGGCCATTTGAGAATTCATGATCTCCTTCGTGGCCTCATCTCGCTGCTTCGCCTCCGCCTCAGTTGACTCATTTACCTCTGTCTGTCTCTGAGTCAAATCTCGAGTGCGGTCCATGAGCTCACTAATAGCCCGCTGCAGTTCGGGGTTCGTGTCGTCTTGAAGCTTCTGCATGTCCTTGTCCAGAGATGAACTCAGCTCATCCAAGGTCTCCGACATCTGATCCACAGCGGCCAGCGCCTCGTCGATCCGACCATCCTCCAACATCTTCTCAATGTCATCGAGTTGAGAGCGAGTCTCCTTTAGCCCCTTAGCCACCTCTCCCTGCTTCATCCCTTCAATATTCAGGAACTCATCGGGCAACTTCTGTCGCAACTTGGCCATGCGCTGCTGTAACGCCTTCATTCGGTCACGCAGACGCTGAATATTCCGTAGGATCCTGTCCTTAAGAGCCGCGTCTGGATTCTCCTTATATGCGGAGATGAGGTCTCGCAGACGCTGTCTGGAGGCCTTTAACTCCTCAGTCATCATAGCGATGTCCTCCAGCGCGATCCGCGCCACGATGGCCTCTAGGAAAATGATGAGCGTCTCGACGCCCTTAATGACGTCTTCGTTATGCTTTGAGATCAGTCGAATCTTCATCTCGCTGAGCAGACCAGCCTGTCCGACCAATCCGTCCAAGAAATTCGCCTCAGCCAGCAAGGGAGCATCGAGCTCCGTCACACGAAGCTTTGCCCCTTCCTTGAGATCATCCGGCGTGAGCGGATCCTCCTGCATACGCTTGACCACTTGCTGTACTTGCTCGATCGCTTCCTGGGTCTGTTGGCGAAGCCCATTCAGTTGCCCCACAAGGCCTGACTGAGCTTTGAATTTAATCTCCACCTCAAGGCGGTTTGCCAGGACGGAGAGAAGAGTCTCTATCAAGCCGTGGAGGGCGTCAGTGATGGCATAGTGGTCAGCTTCAGGAGAGCGAATCGTCAAGAAGCGCGTCGCCGAGACACCTCGCTGTGGCTTACCGATGGCGTTATTGTCGAAAGCCTCCACATAGAGAGCGACGCGGTCACCAGGTTGAATGTCGATCACCCGGAGATCGATCTCATCAGCGCCTCTAAATGTCTTTCCGGAGATCCCGCCCTGGGGAATCTTGACTGGGTGATCTAGATCGCTGGCGAGGGCGACCACCACATTGGCCGAGGTGATCCCGAAGTCATCGCGAAGCTCAAACTCAACAGGCACGGGCGCGATTCGCTCTAGCGTCACATCCATCTTTGGCTCATCGAGTGTGACGACGGGCGCCTTATCGGGTCGAATAGATATTCTGCGTCCCTTAGCCTCCATATTGCGTTCGCCCTCTCCACGGATGAGTCCAAACCGCCAGTCGAAGGCGCGATCGACGGTAAAGGAGGCGGTGATCTTCCGCCCCTCGTCCAATTGTGCGGCCACCTCCTGGTCATCGAGCATCAGAAAAGATCGATTCGCCGACTCCAGGGTCGTCGCAGTGACCGTGACCGTCGCGCCCCGCAGCACCGATACCGCCCCCGTGGAGTTAGGGATCAGCCTTCGTTGCACTCCGGAGTATTTCGGAGCATCAACGATGATCGTTACATCCCCAACGAGGGGACCCGCGCTGACCGCCGTGTGACCTTGAGACCCGTCCATCAATATCGACCAGCCGGCGGCCAAACGCTCCGAGGCCAAAAATGACAAGGCACCTGCCAACACAAGCGCGGACAGCGCCGCTACCCACGGAGCTCTTGCTGTTTTCATCGGTGCGAGTTCAGCGACGTCCTTTTCGCGCACCTTCTCTTCTACCCATCTAGCGAGCTGGCCTGCTGCTTCTCGTGAGCCACGAAAATCAGAGTTCCACTCATCGGCGAACTGAACACTCGAGATAAGGCCATCGCCCAAGGTTGGGTCAGCCTCCTCCCAGTATTCGGCGACGGCTCGATCTCCTCTGGTCATCACGACGGTCAACCACCAGGCGCGATAAATCGAAAAAACTGCGAGAAAAATGGGGAGAGCCAAAAAGACCACCCGCAACCACGGGTCCGGGAGAACGCTCGGGGTCAGCAACGCGACGCTGAGGAGACCCAGAGTGGAGCTCATTACAGCCCAGCCTAATGCGATGATAAGCGCGCGGGTGCGCAGCCGTCGTCGCATGCGTGCGACCGACGTAGTGATTATCTGAAACGGGGAAGATCTGTCCATCATTCGTCCGTTAACATACGTGAGACCGTAATTCGTTCCCTTATCTTTCTTGCGAGTGCGGTCGAATGATGCGATTCACGTTTTTGAGGAATGTGTTTCGTACGTTCAGATAGACGTGGATACGCGGCGTAAAGCGCGCCGTCGACATTTTTTTCCATGATCGTACGATCTACTTGAATGAATCATCTGGGACGGCGTCGATGACCAAAGAGTTGATTGAGCCAACGGAAGCAGAAATCGTCGCGCGCTGTAGAGACGGCGACCGGAGCGCTTTCCAGATGTTAGTCGAGCGATACCAACGACGAGCCTACAGCATCGCTTATGGGATGCTTAGGAATCGAGACGATGCTCTCGATGCCGCACAGGACGCCTTCGTGAAGGTGTTCCGGAATATCGGTTCGTTTAAAGGGGACAGCTCATTCTACACCTGGTTTTACCGGATCGTAGTCAACGTCTGTATCGATCGCTGTCGCAAAAAGAGTCGCATGCGATCGGTCGAATACGATGACACGTATCGACGGCGCGACGAGTCATTCGGTTCGGTCCCCCTCGTGGGGAATACCAAGCCGATGCATCCTGGCGCTTCGTTTGAAAACGCAGAGCTGAGCAAAGTGCTCAACGAAGCGTTAGCCAAGCTAAGCGACAACCACAGAACGATTATTCTTCTGAGGGAAGTTGAGGGGCTCAGTTATGAGGATATCGCCGAGGCGGTGGGTTGCCATCTCGGTACAGTAATGAGCCGCTTGCATCACGCACGCAAGAACCTCCAAAAGGCGTTAAAACCCTATCTGGAGGCTGCAGGGAGCGACCTGTCCGAGCGTGTTGGTGCCGGTGTTAGGAAGAGTCAGCAATGAGCGAACAAGAACGACAGTTGCAACGCAGTGAAGAGTTGTTGCACCGCTTCCTCGATGGCGCTTTGTCATCAGAGGAGCAGGCTGAGCTTGATCGTTACTTAGCCGACGATCCAGAGCTTATTGAGGCCCGCAACGACTTGTCAGAGATTAGTGCCATGCTTCGAACTCACATCGCAGAAGAGGTCGACGCGGTCGACTTTAACAACTTCTACGCCGGTATTGAGGCAAGGTTGGGTGAAGAAGCCGCACCGGTACCGGCTGCTGAACCAGCTCCGACACCGGCAGTGAGTCAACCCGGGCTGTTTGAACAGCTCCGCGAATGGTTCGCCGACAACTGGGTTCCTGTCGCAGGCGTCGCCGCCGCAGCGGCGGTGGCTTTCTTTGTGGTAGGGACCGATGAGTCGACGGGAGGCGCAGGCGCCGATGGCGGGGCTGTCGTCGTGGACGCAATTAGTAACGAAGGCAATAAAACCATTCTTGTTAGCATGCCTAGCCAGGATGGCGAATCTACGGTGATCTGGCTCCTCGACAATGAGGAAGACGACCAGGCACCACTTGAAGGGGAGGATCCGATCTAATGCGACGTTGGCGCTTTGGATTCATATTTATACTGGTAGCGGGCTTCTTTGCCATGGGCACTATTAGCGTTGCCCAGGCAGCTGGCCCAGTGAAGCTGAAGGCCGTCGTGATCCATGCGACTAAGGCCCCAGGCAAGTCACATCCAGGCTTGAAGAAGATCGAGAAGTCTCTGCGGACCGCCTTTGGTCAATACAAGAGCTTCTCCTTAGTCTCTAAGCAGACACTCAAACTCAACAAGGGCAAGGCTCAGAAACTTAAGCTTCCGAGCGGGGGCAACGCGCTTTTGACCTACAACGGCAAAGCTAAGACTCAGCATAAGCTGCGGCTTGGTCTCCCGAAGAGTAAGATAAAAGTCGACCTCAGTGCTCCGGCAGGGAAGATGTTTTATCAGGCCGGCCTGAAGCATAAGAAGGGCATCCTGATCCTGGGCTTCTTTCTGAAAGAGTAGGCTGGATCTTTATCTGGCGTAGCCCCCACGACTCGGTCGTGCTACACGGCTGCCATGCAGCCAGGCTCTCACTCATCAACCCCTCTCAGCGTCGCTGAGCTGACCAACGAGATCAAACAGGTCCTCGAAGGCAGCTTTGTCCGCGTGTGGGTCGAAGGGGAGTTGAGCCACCTCAATGTCCACCGAAGCGGACACGTATATCTGACTCTTAAAGACTCTGACGCTCGCATAGACGGTGTGATTTGGCGATCGACCGTGAACCGACTGAAGTATCGGCCAGATCCTGGCGAACAGGTCGTTGTTCGTGGGCAATTGAATGTGTACGCACCACGAGGAAGCTACAACCTGGTCGTTGATGCCATCGAACCTGCGGGTCTCGGTGCACTACAGGCGGCTCTTGAGGCGCTTAAGAAGACCCTATCTGCTGAGGGACTCTTCGATCCAGAGAGGAAAAAGCATATCCCCATGCTACCTCGGAAGGTCGGCGTCATCACGAGCCCTACCGGCGCGGCACGACGGGACATCGAGTCTGTCATATTTCGTAGGTCTCCACAGATACCGATCGTGCTCTACCCAGCCGTCGTTCAGGGCGCCCAAGCGGCAGCAGATATCGCTAGAGGCATTAAAGTCTTGGGTAAACGAAATGATATTGACGTCATCATCGTTGGTCGTGGCGGAGGAAGTGTCGAAGATCTCTGGGCCTTTAATGAGGAGGTCGTAGCGCGGGCGATCGCTCATTGCCCAACGCCCATCATCAGCGCCGTGGGCCACGAGACGGACACGTCTATATCGGATCTCGTCGCAGACCGTCGAGCGCCAACACCTTCAGCTGCCGCTGAACTCGCTGTACCCGTCAGGAGTGATCTTCTCTACACCCTAGATGGAATGATCGAACGTATGACGCGAAACCTCGAACATCGCATCGCGCGTGGTCATGACCAGCTACGAGTCCTGTCGGTACGACTAAATTCAGGCATCGACTGGGGTCCTCGACGAGTTCACCTTGAACGGGCGATCGCGCGGCTGCTTAGGATGGGTGATGACCTGGTCATCAAACGACGCCAGAGACTTGACCAACTTAAGGAGCAGGTACGAAATCAGAGCCCAGGCAGTCGGATCGCGAGCGCGCGCCAACGCTTAACCCAGCTCAGAGGCCGACTCAGTCCGGCAGCGAACACCCGCGCAGCGCAAGCGAGATCAGACTTTAGGACGCTCATTGGTCGATTGCAGGCGCTGTCACCACTAGCGAGTTTAGAACGTGGGTTCAGTATCGTCCGCCGTGAAACGCGGCTCATTCGTCGACACAGCGAAGTGAGTCCAGGAGACTCCATCTCAATTTTGCTGCATGAAGGCACACTCACCGCCGAAGTGAGCGCCGTCAGCCCGCAGCATGAGATTAATGAACAGACCAAGGAGAAGAGGTAATGACTGAGGAAAACACCGAACGGTTTGAGGACGTGATCGGGCGCCTTGATGCTTTGGTCGAGACGCTTGAGTCAGGCGGGCTCTCTCTAGAGGACGCCCTCAAGGTCTATGAAGAGGGCGTCGGACTCGCCCGGACCGGAAATCGCCTGCTTGAGGGTGCAGAGCAAAGAATTGAGGAGCTGCAGAAGAAGCTCTCTGATGATGGGGATGACGAGTGAGTCAATTGATCGAAGAGATGAGCGAGACACGCTCTATATTCGAGGACGCCTTAAGGGCCGAGTTCGATGCTTGGCCATGGCCCAAGACACTTCGCAGCGCCTGCGAGCATGTGCTCTTTGGTGGTGGAAAGAGAATAAGGGCGGTGCTCTCTCTAATGACGAGTCGTGCATTGGGTGCTCAGTATTCGGACGTCATGCCCTGGGCCATCGCTGTTGAGATGGTGCACACCTATAGTCTCGTGCATGACGATCTTCCCTGCATGGATGACGATGACGTCCGAAGAGGCCGGCCGACCTGTCATATCGTGTACGGCGAGGCCAACGCGGTGCTGGCAGGTGACGCGCTGCTCACCCGCGCCTTTGGGGTCCTCGCGAGCGCACAATGGCCGGCGGAGCGCACCCTTCGCTTGATCCAGACCTTAGACCGAGCCGCCGGTGGCTCTGGAATGGTTGGCGGCCAGGTACATGACATCGGCGGCCAGCTTAACGACCTAGAGGCTGTCGAAGAGATGCAACGCCTCAAGACAGGGGCTCTCATACGAGCGGCTGCCGAAGGATCAGCCATCGCCGTGGGTGCTTCAGACACAGACATATCGGCGATCGCTCGTTACGGCGCCGCTTTGGGTCTGCTCTTTCAGATTACGGACGACATCCTGGATCGAGATGAAGACGCTGCATCAGGTGGAAACAACCTGCTTCATCACATGTCTACTGCGGCCGTTCTCGAATACCGTGACGCGACGGCGCAGCAAGCGGAAGAGGCCGTCACTCACCTTGGGCAAGACGCGTCTCTCCTCATAGATCTCGTCACCCAGATCAGAAACCGGACCGTTTAATGGCCAAGGTGCGCCTGGACCAACTCCTCGTCGACCGCGAGCTCGTGGAAGATCTGCCAGAGGCGCGCGCGCGCATCATGGCTGGCGAGGTGATTGTTCGGGAGCACCGTGTAGACAAGTCTGGAACACGTTTTAACAGTGATGTGCCGATTCGCATCCGGGGGCGCAGAAGTCATCGATTTGTGAGTCGCGGCGGACTCAAGCTTGAACACGCCTTGAAGGAGTTCGACGTCAACGTCGAAGATCTCATCTGTCTTGACCTTGGGGCGAGCACGGGTGGGTTTACAGATTGCCTGATCCAGGCCGGCGCTCAAAAAGTCTACGCTGTTGACGTAGGATACGGGCTGCTGGATTGGTCTCTTCGACAAGATGAACGAGTGATTAACCTCGAGAGGACCCACGCAGCTAAGCTCACGAGTTTAGAGATCCCAGAGCCCATCGATGTGCTGGTAGCCGATATCTCATTTAACACGCTCACCAGACTGCTTCCGCCGGTCTTACCTCTCCTGGCCGAAAGCTCCATAGCCCTCTTATTGATCAAGCCTCAATTTGAGGCGGATCGCCATGAGGTCGGCGAAGGTGGCATCGTCAGAGATGCGAGCGTTCATCAGCGCGTATGCCGTCGTATTGAAGAGGCCGTTACCCGTCTTGGTGGCGAAAGTATGGGGGTCGTAAGATCACCCATCCTCGGGGGTCATGGAAACGTCGAGTTCCTCCTCGGGGCCCGTTTCTTCCCGACCTCCTGAATCTGCGACGAGATGCTTCACGCAGAGGACACAAATGAGGATAAAAACCGGAAGATACTGTAGCCAACGTGCCCAGGTTGGCTCAGACCAAACCCCGCTCACGACATACGCCTGACGCGGGAGATATGCGAGCCAAACCAGCTGTGACCAAAGCACAAACACCCAGCCCCAACCGCCTCTCTCCCGAGACAATATTAGCGCCGCAGAGGGCAGAACCCACAGCAGATACCAAGGATGGACAACAGGCGAGATCAGAAGGAGTGTTCCCATCACCCATAGCCAAAAACCCTCGACAGTTCGCGCCCTCACGAGAGCGAACAAGAGGCTTACGACAAAGATGATCCCTGCGCAGACCTTGGCCGCACCAAAGGCCAGTTCATCGGGCCAAACAAACCCTGGCGTCACTTCCCCGCCCACTACCAGTCGAATCACTGATTCAACGAAGGGTCCAACCTCGATCTGCGTTCCGTGATTGGGCCACAGCCACTCGAAAATAGAATAGACTAAGCTGAAGATCCCATCGTTGGCTCTCCATCGGTGAGCATATGTAGCGACACCATCTGAGCCTGCGGGATACAGAGAGAAGAAGAGGAGAGCAGATGAGCTGGCGAGACCGAAGGTAAAGAGAGCCAGGCGCCAGCGATTACGGAACCAATGAAGCAATATGAAGACTGGGACAATCTTCACGCCAATGGCCCACACCACAGCGAGAGCAGACCCGAGCGTACGGCGCCGAACGTAGAGCGCGGCGCCCAAAGTCAAAGCAGCGACTCCAACGCTATCTATATGGGCACCCACCGAAGACTCCATCATGGCGATAGGAGCAAAGGCATATAGCGCCGCCACCTGTGGTGGGCGGCCGATGGAGGTGGCCCAAGTCCATAGAGCGCCAATGGTGACCAAGTCTGCAGAGATCATGAGTAGCCGCATGCCCAAAACCGATGGCCCTAGAGATGTCGCTATGGCAAACGAGAGCTGAGCTGTCGGCGGATAGATCGTCGAGATCTCGGAGTGACCAATCTGTGCGCGAACATCGCTCAATTGATGAAGGCTACTGAATATGTCTTCGCTGGGTGCGTTGGGTGGAACCGTATACGGACTCAGGCCAGACCAAATGTGCATCCCGTCCCAAATATATCTCCACAGATCCTCCGATAAGATAGGAGGAATGTAGAGGAGACCCAGCCGACATATGAGGGCAGTGACAAGCACCCTAATGAGGGTAGACCGCTCGTCACCTAAATCTCGCCAGAAGAGGCAGACCCAAAGAAATGGAATCGTACCTAAGGCGTAGCCAGCCACGACCATAGATATCTGGCTGGCCGCCGAGGCGAAGGTGTAGAGCGCGATTGGTAAGAGTGCTACAGCCAAACCTGCGCCAAGAACTGATCTCTCGGACGCTGGAATCTGCCTAAGGAGAGTCAACCGAACTACGACATTTATGCGTGTGCTGCGGTCAGCCGACGACGTAGCGCCGTCCACTGAAACAAGCTCATAAGCCCGGTATATAGGAAGCCAAGCTGGAAAAGCATCATGAAGGGCAACGCAAACCACAGAGAGTTCTCAATACAGTAGAACAGGGTGTGGGTGTACACAGCTGCGAAGAAGAGCTCGACGAAGGGTAGAAGATTTCTGCCCCCTCGGTACTTCGTCGTCTGAACAGCGGACGCGTTCTTTCCTTCAACCGCGAGCTTGGGTGTTCGGACGAAAGGAGACTCATGTCCAAAGAGCGCTTCAAAGGTGGCCAGGGCGTTGTTCACAGCCAGGCCGATGCCTAGAGCGAGTACAAAGGGGATACATAGGATGCGTTGCAGCCAATTCCCCCCAGCCTCACGCTGGCTCATAACATAAAACGTGCAGACCGAGATGGTCGCGCCTACGAAGAAGGGCAAATCCAATAGCAAGGTCTCATACATGCCATGGTCAACCCGGATCCGAAGCGCAAAAGGCATCATAAGAGACAAGATTAGCATCATGACATAAGCGAGATTATTGGTGAGATGGATAAACGCCTCCATCTTCACCTTAGAGGGCTGATCGCTATTGAGTATCGTGGGTAACATCTTCAGGCCAACCTGTATGGACCCCTTCGCCCATCGATGCTGCTGAGTCTTAAACGCGTTCATCTCCACCGGAACCTCTGCCGGCGCCAAGAGGTCATTCAAGAAAATGAAGTTCCACCCCTTCAATTGAGCGCGGTAGGACAAATCGAGGTCCTCGGTCAGTGTGTCGTGATCCCATCCACCAGCATCCTGGATACAAGACTTTCGCCAAATCCCTGCTGTGCCGTTGAAGTTAAAGAAACGGCCTGAGCGATTTCGTGCTGTGTGCTCGATGACAAAGTGACCATCTAAGAGAATACTCTGGGCCTGAGTCAGGAGAGAAAAGTTTCGGTTAATGTGGTCCCAACGAGCTTGAACCATCCCGATATTATCATTTACGAAATATGGAACCGTCTTTTCGAGGAAGTCAGGAGTCGGCGTGAAGTCAGCGTCAAACACAGCGACAAACTCGCCGGACGCCACCTTCATCCCTGCCTCTAAAGCGCCAGCTTTGAAACCTGTACGATCTGTTCGATGGATATACTTGATGTCCATCCCGAGCGCCTTCGCCCTCGCCACGGCCCGCCTTGCGAACTCAGTCGTGTCGTCCGTAGAGTCATCGAGAACCTGGATCTCCAAGCGGTCCCGTGGGTATCGGATCTCACATACATACTCAACGAGGCGCTCAATGACGTAGCGCTCGTTAAAGATAGGTAGCTGGATAGTCACACGCGGATAAAAACCCTCTGCTTCGGGCATCTCCGGAACTTCATCACGGTGACGATGATACAACCACGCCATGTGATATCGATGCGCACCGTAAAAGCACAACCCGACCAAGATCAGGCAATAAATGGCGAGAAATACTATCTCTGCAGTATCCATTAGAAACGTAGCCTCGAAGGGACGTTAAAAGGCGGCGGAGTATATGGATACAAAGTCGAGCTGTCAACGATCCAGAATTGAGGGCCTTCTCCCTACCGGCAAACGAGGGCCTCAAGCCGTATTTCCGTTGTGACACTTGTATTTTGACGTTCGAACTCATGGCTGTAACTCCCGCCATATAGATCGCCCCCGCCTTCGTCACATCCGGTGAATTCATCGTTGCCATCAGTGTCGATGTAGACGGTCAAAGTAAACGTGCCGGGAACGAGCGAAATGGGACCAATCTCCCACTGGTTTTCCTTAATCTCCGGCGTGTATTTCTTGGTCTCCGTCCATCCACCGATATCATCGATCCGAACTGACAGCTCCTCGGGTGGGTTAAGCGGTAATTGAACAGGGGGGACAATCCTTAGCGTCAGTGTCGTTTCAGGCACACGACACCCAATATTTTCTAGAGAGACTCGCCCGAGAGAGTGGAGCTCCCCGACGCCCAACTGGATTCCAAACTCTCGACTAACCTGCCGGTCTCCGAACCCCTCTTCATCACATCTTGATAATTCGCCGTTTCGGTCAGTATCGAGGAATAGACGCCCGAGGTACTGACCCGCTGGTACCTCCTTGGTAAATAAGGTCGGCATGCCCAGCAGATCGCGATGATTATCAAAGATCAGATACTTCTCAGGCTCAGATGCTGAATCCTCGGGCTCAAGCACCATAAAGATCTTTCTGCCCGAGCCAATCGCGCCCATCTCTGACTCTACGCTGACCGTCGCGGTTACTCCCGCCTGCGCGTTCGAACCGCAATCCTGGGCCTTCAATTCAACGTTACCCGCGTCTACGATTTGATCATCAAGTACACGAACAAGCTCACCATCTCCTGTGACCTTGTCGAAGCCAGCCGGCACAGCGTTACATGGCTTGAATGCTCCATCAGCGTCGCGATCTAAGAATACGCTGAGACTCCACAGGCCGGGCGGAACCCCGGTGACAGTATATTTCAGAGGCATCGGCCGAGCATTCAAGCTGGGCTGAACCGACCTGAAGATCTCGTCCTGGATAAGATCTGGATCAAGAAGTCTAACCCACACTTTTCCAACGTCGATATTGAGCGGCTCCATATCGATGGACGCCGCTGTCGACGCTTCATCGATGGACTCCTGATCAACGCTGATTGTTCCGGTCAATCCTGTGAGAGGTTCCGCGCAATCTCCGTCGATATAAGCGATCGAATCAAGGACTCTTCGAGTTCCGGAAGCGATATCTATATCCTCGATCTTCTTTACGAAAACGTCTGCACCACCGTGAGGCTCTTGACACGATGAAGGAGTCAAATCCCCATCCTCATCGGTGAAAATCGTAATGTCATAACGGCCGGATAAAAGCTCTCCCACACTAAAGGTGTAGGCACCATCCTCATCCTTCCCCAGTGGCAATGGAGCCCGGAGGACGACGTCAGTTCCATCATCGAGTGGTTGAGGCGACACGCTCTGCCGTTCAGCGAGCAGGTAGAGTCTCTTCGAGGCCGGGAGGCCCTCCACCCGGCCAGAGACACCGGTCGCCTGTCCACCAGGACCACAACTGCGATGCGTGAGCGTCATCTCAATCGGCTCTTGGCTCGGTAGAACTACATTCTGACTCGCTTGAATATTATCTCGCTTCTCGGCCGACTCTGAGTCGAAAGGCCCTGCCGGAAATGGGCAATCATCGAACGCCCCATTGTCTGACCGATCCAAGAACGCCGTGAGTCGATAGCGGCCAAGCAGATCACTGGGAATCTCTGTCGTTCGCGGCCATGAGTCACCCGAAGATCCTAAGGGAACGATCATCCGCAAGTTAGAGTTCGGGTCCTCTATGAGGAGTCGATACCTTCCCGAGGCACCCGCATTGGAGACAGCGTTATCCCTGCTGACCACGAGAGATGATGTATGCGGGGTCGCCGCATCGACTCGAGACCGCAAATCAGGGTTGGGTGGTGAAGCGAGGTGAGTGTCCGGTCGATCACATCCTAAAGTCACGCAGAGCAGAGCGCAGAGCCCAAGCCCTAAGAGACCTCCGAAAACCTCAGCATTGCGTCCGTGAGCCATGGGTCCTAATCCAAATACAACAATACATCTTTACCATATTTTCCCGGGTTGACTTCTAATGCCTATCTGGGTCAGAGGTGATTGTCCGCAGGAGAATGATTACATGAACGAGAGACCGATTATTGGTGCCGTCTTGGCCGCAGGTAAGGGAACACGCCTTAGGCCCCTTACCAATCATTTGCCCAAGCCGCTTGTCCCCGTAGCAGGCAGGGCGCTCCTCGAATATGCATTCGATCACCTCAGCAAGCTGGGTATCAACACGATAGGCGTAAACGCACACCACCTAGGAACTCGATTAACGAACGCGTTTGGTCATCGTGATGAAGAGATCTACGTGGTGCACGAGGAGGTCCTTCAGGGCACAGGGGGTGGGATTAGAGACATCGCGGCTCAGCGCCCAGACTCAACCTTCGTCGTGATCAACGGTGACGCCTTATTCGATTTTGACCTCGCGCCTATACTTCGTCGGCATCGTCAACGAGGTGCGCTGGGCACCCTCGTCTTACGCTATGTTCCTCCCGGCGCACCATTTGGACGCGTCGCAATCGATGGCGGCGGACTGCTTCACAGGATCGCAGAGCTAAGCGCTCCAGGCGCAGACGCGCTAACTTTATTCTATGGCGCATATACCGGGGTTCAAATTATTGAGCCGGAACTCATCAAAGCAATACCAGACGGACCATGCGATATCCTGCGGTCTGCTTACCAGACAGTCTTGAGCGACTTGGGGCCGATCTACGGTGACTTCGTCGCCCCGGAGAGCTTGTGGCTAGATGTCGGCACGCCTGAACGATATCTAGCCGCCCATCGAGCCTTCTTGGATGGTCGACTGCAAGGGTCCCACCTCCCTGAGGCAGATGATCAAGGCAGACGGATATCATCAAGCGCCGAGATCCATCCAAGCGCACAGCTTATTGGGCCCTGTGTAATACTCGACGAAGCCATCATCGAGGCCGATACCTCTATCGGTCCACACGTATTCTTAGGAAGACAAAGCCGCGTGACTCGCGGCAGCCAACTAGAAGATTCTGTGGTCTGGGATGGCGTGACCGCCAGCGGTCAAATAGATGAGCAGATCGTGTTGCCTGATTACTCGCCGTCGTAGCGAACTAAGATCACGGTGATGTTGTCAGTGCCACCCGCCTGATTGGCGGCATCGATCAGCTGCTCACATTGGGTGTCAAGATCACGCTGACCGTCCATGATCGAAGCCATGCGGTCGTCAGTTAACATTCCCGAGAGTCCGTCACTGCACAGAAGATAGATATCTCCCGCCTGAGGTCGATCATGGAGTACGTCGACTTGAACGGTCTCCTTCATCCCTAAGGCGCGCACAATTACGTTCTTGTGCGGGAAAGCTTCTATCTCCTCAGGAGTGAGCTGACGCATCTTGATGTAATCATTCAAGAGGGAGTGGTCTTCCGTCAGTAAGACGAGCTTATCATCTCGATAGCGGTAGACTCGACTGTCTCCAACATGCCCGATGTAACAGGTCTCTCCGGTGAAGAACGTAGCGACGATCGTTGTACCCATGCCCTTGAGGCGGGCATCGCGAGACGCGGACTCATAAATTCGACGGTTACTGAGCTTTATGCCGGTTACAACGCGGTTCTCGTCGTATCGACGCTCCTTATCCATCTTGTATGGCCAGGTGATCTCGTCATCATCCTCGGTCGCACGAAAAAACTCCGCCAAAGTCTCGACAGACATCTGGCTCGCGACCTCACCCGATGCGTGGCCACCCATCCCGTCTGCGACGATGAAGAGGTTCTCTTCACGACACAAACGGAGGCTATCTTCATTATGAGCGCGTTTCATTCCGACGTGCGTGCGTCCAGATGAGTTGAGCTTCATAGGCGACGTTCTCTCCAAATCTCAGCCATACCAATAGTGCCAGGGAGTCACGCTAATGTCAGCGGAAACGGACCGGGCACGCTGGAGCTATAGGCCCAAGCCGGCGTTTAATACACTGTCGCGGCTATGAAAATCTAGATCTGAACGATTATTGATGCATGAATTTGCCTTGTCATACGGTTCCGGGCGGTGCCTAGTGGTGCAATATTCGGCAGATTCGGGTCTGTTTTCCGTATGACTCCAGGTACAAAGAACGTGACTCTTGGTTGGGGGGCTTCGCCACTAGAGGTGACCGTTCCGGAGCACGCCAATATCTTGAGATCTCCTGGATTAAGCAGCAAATCAGAGATTTCTTCGTTAATCAAAGCTGCTCTAGACAAACCGATTGGTGCTCAACCGCTCAGCATCTTGCTCCGTCAACCGAGCAGAATATGCGTCCTGATACCTGACAGCACCCGCAAAGACCTCGGCGCTGAACTCCTAGATTATTTATTGCCTCATCTGGCCGGTCATGAGGTCGAGGTGGGCGTCGCTACAGGTAAGCATCCCCCTGAGCATCCAAAGGGTGATCAATGGCAGCACAACGCCCGCTCGACTGACCTCGTAACAGTTGGTCACACCAGCTTTGGAACAGAGGTCGCATACCCACCTCGAGTCATCGAAGCCGACTTAAGAATCTGCTTGGGAGAGATTAGGCCTCACTACTTCGCCGGTTATGCGGGCGGCGCGAAAACCCTGTTCCCCGGAGTCGCGGGAGAGGCAGGTATCTGGCACAACCACACACTGAAAGCGTCTGCCGGTGCTCGGCTGGGGCAAGTCGACGACAACCCTTGCCGCCGGGATATGGAAGAGGCAGCACAACTCGCTGGGCCAAGCTTTATCATCAACGTCGTCAGAGCGGCGGATGGGTCTATCTCGGAGATTGTGGCAGGAGACCCAATACAGGCTCACCGGGCTGGTACACAGCGTGCGCGCCCATATTTTGAGGTGGAGGTGCAGCAGCACTTTAATTCAGTGCTCATCTCTGATCGAACGCCCGTAACCATGAACCTCTACCAGGCCTGCAAGCTACTCCCACCCGCTGGGAGAATCCTCAGAGAGGGAGGAACCATCATCTTAGCGGCAGAATGCACCGAGGGGATCGGTCCTGTTTCAACCATCAATGAAGCGATATACAGGCTAGGTAGCGTCCACAGTCTCCCCAAGAAACACCGCGTTATCTTGGTGTCTCGGCACACTCCGTCTGACGTCGCACCCACCTTTGCTGATTATGCTCCGGACATTGGAAGCGCATTAGCTATGGTTGACTCTTCAAGCCTCGCTGTCATCCCATATGGTGGTGATCTCGTCCCACACATCAATCCGGTAGAGGCTCGGTAATATGAGCGCTCTTCTCTCTCGCGTAAGTCTACTCTGCTTAATCCTCAGCGGCTGTGCGATGTCTGGCCAATCCCAACTGTCCGGGGAAGTCCTCGAGGCACACGCGTTAGAGAAGGAGGCCTCCAAGACCGGAGCCGGTGATGCGTGGGTAAAGACTGCTCATGCCTGGTTAGCCGTTCCAGACACGGAACGTGTCGAGGCGAGTGTACTGCACGCTCTCAAGAAAAATGTTGATGAGCAGAGGCTCAAACCGCTGGTCCTTCAAGCAGCAGAACTGAGCGGTCTGAGAGCTCCCCCCGACGTCATGTGGTCATTTCGTCACAAGTCCGACTTCTCTATCGCCAGCTTCTGGTCTATTCGCGGACGCCACCTCTTTACGCAGAAGCAATACAAGAGCGCAGTGTCTGATTTCACACGAGTCCTCGCCATCACCCCACTCAGGTCATCAGATTGGGCATTTTTGGCTCGAGCACACGCAGAGAGCCAAGACCATGAGAAGGCTGCAGAGGCGGGTCTTCAGGCTGTCTCTCTCGTCATCAAGAGTGGCAGCTTAACGCAGAGAAAGCGATGGGCGATGCTCCAGTTCGTTGTCCATCAATCGCGTCGGGCCAAGCGGCCCGACATAGTCGCCGAAGCGGGGCTCATTTGGTTGAAACAGCCGGGGACGCCTGACCTCTTGTCATTCCTCCGATCAGTTGAGTGGCCTAAAGAAGTGCGAATGATCATGCTGAAGCGCTCACTATCAGATAACCCCAAGAACAATGATGTTCGACTGAGCGTCGGCCAACACCTCTTTGGCGCCAAGAAATACACGGAGGCAGCAGAGGTCCTCAGAGCAACGCCTCGGAAAACACCGGTGTGGGGTCGCGCTTATGAGATCGGGGCCGAAGCCGCCCACCGTTCAGGTCGACACGGCTTGGCAATATGGATGCATGCGCAGCTCAAGGACGACGCGAGGTGGGCCCTCAGAGCGACCACACGGTACGGGCGCAATGTGAATCGAACCAATCGGTATAGAGTCATCAATGCGCTCATGCGAGCACAACGATATGCATGGGCTCGCTCTGAAGCATATATCGACCTATTCCTAAGACCGAGAGACACTAAGCTCTTGTACTTACACGCTCTCGCCGCCTCATTGAGCGTGGGAGAGCGATTCGGGTTCACCGAAATGCTGAAGGTACTTGAGGTGGATCCCGACCACGCTGCCGCTCTCAACTTCGTCGGTTACTCACTGGTTGTCTGGAATGAAGATCTGAAACGGGCAGAAGAGCTACTGACACGAGCACTCAACGCAGAGCCGAGTAACCCATCCATCATGGACTCCATCGCCTGGCTGTACTATCGCAAAGGGCAATTGGACGCAGCCTTACCGCTGTTGAGAAGCGCTCTCTCTAAACTACCTGGGTCCGGAACTGTGACATTCCATCTCGCCTGTGTGCTTCGAAAACTTGGGAAAATAGAAGAATCTGAGACCTTGTACCGTCACGCCTTAGAGTTAGAAACAGATCCACAAGAACGAGCCCGGTTTGAACCGGAGTGGAGCGCGATTCAATGAGGAGCCTTTTTGCAACATGCCTGCTGTTTCTGAGCGGATGTGGCGCGCTCATACCGAAACCAACTGACTACTCGGATGACACCTCACGATTGCTTCAGGCGGTCGAGAGACGAGCCCAAGCGGTCCAGAGCGTATCCGGCGAACTTAAGAGCGAAGTCTGGCAAGGCTCTAAACGAGTGAAAGCCAAACAGCTGATCGCCACGGATCCCAACGGCCGGCTTCGTATTGAGGTCCTCAGTCCTTTTGGAAGCCCGATCACAACCTTGGTGAGTGATGGCACACGACTCATGATCTACGCTGCCCAAGAGAAACGTTTCTTCATCGGCCCTTCGACCCCAGAAAATCTAGCTCGGCTCCTACCGATTCGGCTGAGCCCAAGTGAACTCGGCGGCGTAATTAGGGGCGCCATGCCGCTCATTGAACACACGAGCGCTCGAGTAGACTGGAACGACAAGACTGGTCGGTACCAACTTCTACTCGCGAACGACCAGAGGCGCCAAGTCGTCGAGTTTGAGCCTAAGTATCTCCGCGTGACTTCTATTAGGACCCTCGCCGGAGATCAGCTGATTTATCAAGTCACCTTCGGCGATTACACAGGCACGGGTGATGGGATTATCCCCAAGCGCGTCCTGTTTGAGGTGCCTGCTGACGAGCTACGGGTCGACATGACAGTGACAAGCCACCGACTCAATCCAACACTCCCGGATGCCGCATTCCACCTAGCACCGCCCCGTGGTATTCCTGTTGAGGCCTTGTGAGGTGATCTAATGGTAAACTCCAACAGCAGCGCGGGTCGTCTAGCCACCCTACTGATCGACTCAGAGCGGATATCCGGTGCGCAACTTAAGTCGGCTCTCGACACCAATGATCAGTGTCATCTGATCGAGCGACTCGTCGCAGGCGGAGCAGTCGACGAGTCCGTCGTCGCAAACGATCTCGCTCAACACACGGGGCGACCCCGCGTCAGCCTGGATGAGGCAACGCCTGAAGAGAAGGCTTTGGCCACTGTCTCGGGACACCTCTGCTCTCGCTTCTTGGTCTTGCCCATCGAGATCTCGACGACTGCGGCCGGTAGCCACCTCGTGGTCGCGATGGCTGATCCCCTAGATGTGGATGCCATTCGGGCGCTGCATGGAGAGGCAGACATGCGGATTAGCCCGCTGGTCGCGCGAGCGTCAGCTGTGCGCCGCGCCATCGAGCGTTGCTACGGCATCAGCTCACCGATACCTGTTCAAATCAGTCCAAGTGAAGACGTCTTGGACACCATCAGACCTCAGGTTTTCGATGACCTCTTCGATGAGCTCGATGAGACCTTTGGTTCCCTCTTCGACAGTCAGGATGTCATCACCAATGAAGCGGACGCCTTGAGGCTCCTCAAGAACGCGATGAGGAGGTCCACCAAGATCCGAGACCAGCTCCTCGTCTCGCTGATCCTAAGCTTAGTCGAAGCGGGTGTGATCACGGCGAAGGGACTCGTGGACCGAATCAGAGATCCCAACGACAAGACAACGGAAGAGTCATCTACATGATGAATGAATCTCTTCGAATAGATCGAACTACACCTCTCGTACGTTACAGGTCTTAGAGCGATGCTTTACTTCATCCTAATGACGCTACGCAGCCGCTTCGGCTTGGGTAGCGAGCTGGATGATGAAGAGCTCATGGAACTTTACCGGGAGGGCGACCTGAAGGCCTTTCGCACATTGATGAAACGTCACGAACGTAAGGTGTATAACTTCATCTTCCGCTTCATTGGTGATCGTGAGCGGGCCAACGACCTTCTACAAGAGACCTTCTTGAGAGTCGTTAAGCAACGGGGCAGCTATACTCGGCGAGCCAAGTTCACCACTTGGATCTTTACGATGGCTCGAAACCTAAGCATCGATGAATTGAGAAAGAGAAAGCATCGACGGCACAAAAGTCTCCAACAGCCGACCAGCTCGAGCGAGGGAGCCCGAACACTCCTGGAGAAGCTCCCAGGCAGCTCCGAAGGAGGCTTTGATCATACCGACGCACAAGAAATTAAACGTCGGGTAGGCGCCGCTATCGATGAGTTGAGCGACGAACAAAGAGAGGTCTTTGTTATGCGCCAAATGCAACAATTACCGTTCCGAGAGATCGCGGAGATCATCGGCGAGAAAGAGAACACGGTGAAGAGCAGGATGCGCTATGCCCTAGAGCACCTAAGATTAGCTCTCGCCGACTACGCCAGCGAGTTGCCGAGCGCGGTGAGTCCATTACCTTCACGGAGTCAAAGCTGATGTCGATTGACCGCTCAGACCTAGACATGCGTGTCGTCGAATATCTGTATGGAGATCTCGATGAGAGAGCTACACTCAACCTGAGAGCAGAGATTGACGCAGATCCAGAGCTTACGGCACAACTGAAAGCCTTCGGTGAAATCCAGAGTCTGACCAGTCTGATTCCAGAGGAAGAGCCGGACCCAAAGGTGTCCCGCGCAGTTATGGACGCTGCTCGAGAGGAGTTGGCTGACTCACAACCTGGCTTCTGGGAGTGGTTGCAGCGGCTCTCTATGGCGCCCGCCTTGGCTGGGATATTCCTTCTAGTCGCCGGCGGTGGTCTCTTCTTGGAGCTTACTGGTCAATTTGAGGAATCCGCGGTCAAGCAATCAGAGTCCAACATACCCGCTCAGAAAGAGCCAACTACCCATCCCAAAGAAGAAGGCGTGACCACCCCCGCCGTCGTCCCCGCTCCGCAAGGAAAACCGCAGGTTACCGATGCTAACGAGCCATCTCGCGCTTTAGAAAAAGCCGAGAAGAGCGTGTCTGCTGGACGCACTAGTGAGGGCGGCCGCCTCCTCAAGACGGTCCTCGGGGACCTCGACTCGGAGCAGGCTCTTGATGTCGAAGGTATGAAAGGCGAGATGCAGATTGGGGCGAAGGGGTCCAAGGGAAGTCAGTCAGCCAAAAAGGTCTCCTCAGAAGTCACATCGCTGCGAAGTCGGAGATCGCCGCGTCCTCGGGCCGCCAAGGCGTCGACGCCGCCCCCAAAGTTGAAGAGAGCACGGGCGAAACCGGCCGCACGTAAGTCGGTGGGTGTGTCCAAAGGCCGTCGGGTGGCCAGAAAAAAGAAGCTCGCGAAGAGAAAAGAAGCCGCCCTATACGACTTTGAGGATCAAATAGTCGATACGCCGAGTTCAGCCGACCAAGCTGGAACGGTAGGTGACGCCATCAGTCCGCGGAGAGGCAGCCACAACGGACTTAACCAGGCCAATGAGGGTAGCGCCGCTTTGCTGCACGGATCGTCGGGTCTAAGCGACAGTTCGGGCTCGATGAACGCCGGTGGAAGAGTGAGGCCGCAACCCGTGTCCTCCAGGAGAGCGTCCACAAAGAGCGCAGTTGTCCAATCGCCAACGCCTGCCGCAGTTGAGGCCGAGGAGACCGCGCCCGCCCCCAGTCCACCGGGCGAGAGGTTCGCGAAACCAGCGACGCCTGAGCCCGACCCAGGGAAGTTGCTTCGCTTGGCGCTGAGCGCTGACGCTTCAGGTCAATGCTCAATAGCCATTCGGCACTACAAAACTTACCTGGGCACACGACCTACCAAGGCAAAGGTTCAAGACGTATACCTAAGAATCGCCGGCTGTTACGAGCGGCTCAAGAATCGACCTGAAGCGGTCAAACACTATCGTATGGCAGCTCGAGTACCTGGCCCTCAGGCAGCTACAGCAAGAGCGGCGCTCCGGAGATTGAACGGTATGGCCCCAAAAACTAAGTCCTCTTCTCAGGAGACACCAAGCTCGCCGAGTTCGGATCGATGAGCGCCTGGCTCGAGTGTACTCAAGCACGAATCCTGTCGAGTAATTGAACAAAGTTACAGGGCCGCGTGCGGACGTCCAATTGGTCGATCAAGATCTTATCCATGGCGAGAGTCACGGCACCTGTCGAGCCAGGGAGGACGAAGGCGAGGGTGTCATCACACAGCCAAGCATCTGCCCGTGACTGAATTGTGGACGGCCCAATGTCGGCGTAACTGAGCCACCTAAACAGCTCTCCAAAACCCGGGATATGCTTAGTACCCAGCTCCTTGACAGCGTCAGGCGTGACATCTCGACGCGTAATCCCGCTCCCCCCCGTGAGCAGCACCGCGACGATCTCTGGCTTTTCCATGGCAAAGCGGACCGCGTCCTGGATGAGCTCATAATCATCAGGAATAATCCGGCGCTCGCTGATCGTGTGACCCATCTCTTCAAGGCGATTCACGATGATCGCGCCAGACCGGTCAGTCTCAATAGTCCGAGTGTCGGACACGGTCACGACCATACAGCCGATCGAGATGAAGGGTTTCGTGTTCATAGTAGATGTCCGCTCGTGGTCAAAACCGAAACGCAGTATACCCTTTCTAGGGAACCTGGCTTAGTGCGTTTTCATGAACCATGTCGAGCCGCAAGACAACCCTGAGACCGGATTGGATCGAATGACCTTGGAGCGTCCCCCAGTCGACAGTTCACGCCTCTTCCATGGCACCCCCCAGTTAAAGCACTGGGCCCGCGTTTTCGCCGTGGCCTCTCTGGTACATCTAACGCTCCCCGACTTTGAGCAATCAGGGTGGATGGTCCCGCGCATCATCGAAGGCCTGGGCGCGCTCCTGCTCCTTTGGAGACCGGGACTGCTCGGGTTTGGATTGTGCTTTATCGGCACACTCTGCCCACTCCTCTTCCTGCGTGACGTCTTAACTCAATCTATGTTGCTCACATGGATGTCCTTGATTGGCATGTACGGCGTTGTTCGACCGGGCAAGGATGCGCTGGGATCAGTGACATGGATCACGGCTGGAACATATTGGTTGGCGGCTCTGCATAAGGTGAACACCAGCTTCCTTAATCCAGAGATGAGCTGTGCGCACCACGCTTGGGACCAAGTGCAGGACCATTGGTCATGGTTACCGCAGGTCAATCTGGATTCGGAGTTGGCCCTCGGGATCATATTTATCGAGATCGCCATTGGAGTGCTCCTCGTCCGAAGAAGTCCATGGGCTTGGGTCTTAGGCATCCTTTTCCATCTCCCATTGACGGTGACACTAGCTCCAGCGTTCGGTGCTGTCATGCTAGCGGGCTACGCTGCATCACTGACCCCGCGGCAGATCGTCATCCTACGAAGGTTCACTCGCAGGAATTGGGGTCGATGGGCTATTGCGGGGAGCACCGTCGCTACAATCGAGGGCGTTAGCCTGTTCCCGGATCTGGCTATCGGTCCGATCATGAAGTGTTTTGTCGCTGGGAGTCTCCTCGCGGGGTTTGGGGCCCTCATCCATGAGCGACTCCACGTAGATTGGGCCCGACCGGACATCACGGTATGGACAATCTTCTGCCTTTGGATTGCCCACGGTCTCACACCATACGTGGGCATCCAATATCAACACACAGCCGCGATGCTGAGTAACCTGCGGATCGACAATGAATGCCACAACAGCCTCGTCTTTCCATCCAGCCTCATCATAAGTGATCCATATATCCGCATCGATTCAGCAGAAATAGGCTCAGGGCAGCGGCCGAAGCGAGAGACAATATTGGAGTCCGGTCTCTGGAGTTATCCGGCCCTAAGTACGATGCAAGAAAACTGGTGTATCGAAGAGCTTAGACCAATCCGATTAGAGGGGCGGTTCGAGGATAGACGGTTCCTCATTGAGGATCTCTGCGCTGTTGGGTGGCGAGACGCTCTCGGTGGAGCGACATCGCTGCCCGGTTTCCAACGATTTCAGAAAAACTTAGAGCGACGCTGTGATGCTGCGTGCGTCCATTGAGAGGACATACTCAAAGCGCGGGTGCGTTTCGGATCGCGAAGCAGTATATTCATCCGCGTTTGAGTCGACTCCCGGAGAGATAGGTATGACCAACGAGCGTGAGCATGTGGAAGCGGTACGAGGCCTGTTTGATGAGTGGGCTGGGAATGGACGAGCTGAAGGCATGGAGACCGGACATACGCCGATGGCTCGACCTGCATTTGACCGGCTGAATGTAACCTCGGGACAGACCTATTTAGATATTGGCTGCGGTAATGGGTACACCGTTCGCTGGGCGGCGGAGGCCGGCTCAGACGTGCAGGCCATCGGGATCGACGTGTCAGAAGGGATGGTCGATCGCGCGAGGACCTTGTCGAGTGCCCTTCCGAATTGTCGTTTCATAAACGCGCCATTCCCTTTGCCAATTCTAAAGGCTCAGGCCTTTGACGCGGTATTCAGTATGGAGGTTTTCTACTACCTCCCTAATCTTCCATGGGCCCTTATGAGCACATTGCGACTCCTCAAGCCCGGTGGTCTCTTCGCGTGTATCGTCGATTTTTATGAAGAGAACACAGCGAGTCACGGCTGGTCCGAAGACATCGGGATTAATCTAAATCTCCTCTCGTCCGAGAAATGGCGTCAAGTCATGGAGGAGGTCGGGTTTGAGATCGTGGAGCAGGCCCGACTCCTAGCGCCTACCGTTAAGGGTCAAGAGCCCGATTGGCGACAAACGGAGGGCAGTCTCCTCACCCTAGCTCGCCGTCCTATCGAGTAGATTTCTTCTTCTTTTTGAATATTTCTCAAGTTGGCGCGTTGAGAAGGCGACCGAACCTCGCGGGCGATGCCCGGGGTTAGCTCCTCCTTATGTCACGTCAAACGAGAGAACCATGGTGCACGGACACATATTCCGAGCGAAGGCCGTACTCAACCAAGCCCTCGGGTCTTGTCTCATAGCGACCCTATGTGCGGCGCTGGTCTGTGGATGCTCAGACGTAGAAGAGGTCTCTGAGATTACGGTGTTCCATGGGCCAACACCGCCGGCCACGTCGAACGTCGTCGGTCAGGAGGCTCCGTCTGATCCCAGCGACGCGCCAGAGAGCCTGGCAGCCCCAGAGTCGGACAACCACCAACCTCCGGAGAGACCTCACCATGACAATGAGTCCAAACCGCAGAGCACACCGCAATCAGAGGTAGAAGAAGAAGAAGAAGTCCAAGAGGGGGCCGAAGAGACTCCAGGGGAAGCACAAGAGTTGGTGGGAGCCGATACCCCAACGAATGAGCACATCGATCTCAAGATCTATCCGCGAGATGTCTGGGGACACTATGTTCCAAACGCCGCTCTCAGAGTCGTCGGACCAGATGGACGAGCTGTTCGTTGGACCTCGGAGGGATTCCCACTTAATTCAGCGGGTCGCTACCAAATCGAGCTGTCAGCACCCGGACATCACATGGCCACAATGGATCTCTGGCATTCTGGCGCTGATGCGGTGGATGACGTGACGATCATCCCAACTGAGTCGCACCGCTTTGGTTGGGTACTGACGAACGAAACCTTCGAACCGTCCTTAGAGGTCGCTCCAGTCGCTCACCTGATTCTTGGCTTAGAGCACCAATGGTTTGCCTCCTCCGGCCCACCCGTTCGGCGGGGCGGTAGCATCGAGTTCTTAATGGATGGCGAAGTTGCTTGGCGACGAGTCCACGAGAGAATGCTTCAGGCAGAGGACTCTATTCACATCTCTTCATGGTGGTGGAACTCAGACTTCGAACTCACGCGGAACCAACCTTTCTCGAGTCCAGAGTCGCGAAGAGAGAATACGATTATGCACATACTCGAAGAGTCGCCAGCGACGAAGAGAGTGATGCTCTGGGATCCCCCTGTCGTCACACAGTTCAACCGAGATCGAGCGCTCGTGAATCACGCAGAGGTCAATGATGACTTTGAGTTCCTCGGCGTCGTTAACTCCATCCGAGAAGGGTTCTGGTGGTCGATGCCGTCCGTAGACTTCTCCGAGCGAGTCCGAGGCATCACCGATGAGCTCGGGAGTGTGCAAGAGGTCGGTTCACCGGAGGGTATGGGCCTTGAGGAGCGATGGGTTGACCTGACGGACCTCCCGATCGATTTGAACTTGCCCCACGCCTCATATCACCAAAAGTACATCGTACTGGACGGTGCTGAGGCCTTTGTGGGTGGAATGAATCTAAAGAGCACCGATTGGGATAGCTCCAACCATGCCGTGTTTGATCCTCGCCGCATGGAGTTTGGCGCCTCAGAGAGAGCGCGACGCGCCGTGCTAGACGGGGATCGAGCCACCGACACGGTCCCTCGTAAAGACTATATGGTTCGCGTGACGGGACCCATCGTGCACGACGTCGGTCAGACCTTTAGTACCGTCTGGAACGCCCAAAGAAGAGCGCTTAGACCCTACAGTGAGAATAGCACCTGGGTTGGGGCTCCTGAGCTGGACGAAGGCCATGCCCGAGGCGTGGCCATGCAGCTGGTTCACACCATGCCAGCTCCATACGACGACTACTCGATCCTAGAGAGCCACATAAACGCTATCCGGAACGCGAATGACTACATCCTTATCGAGGACCAATACTGGCGAACCCCGTTATTAGTCGAGGCGCTCATCCAACGTATGACCCAGATGCCCAGTCTGCACCTGATTGTTGTGACCAACCCTGTCTCCGAGTGGACGGACCCAGGATGTTATTGGACCCACGCCACACACCAGCAGCTCCGAGCACGCTTCGCAGATAGATATCATGTTGCGCAACTCAAGAGCTTCGCCCCATCGAACGATTTTGGCTTTGATGAGGTCGCCGGAAATTTCGAGGAGATCTTCATCCACTCGAAGTTGATGATCGTCGATGACGTCTTCATGACCATCGGCTCCTGCAACACGAACAACCGCGGATTCCTCTACGAGTATGAGATGAACATCAACGTCTACGATCGTGATTTTGTCTCCGCTGTTCGTCAGCACGTCATCTCAAACATGCTCGGTTTCGAGTGGACCCCAGACAACTCCTCGGACTGGATCGAGCTTTTCGAGGAGGTCTTAGTGTGGAACGAATGGGTCCAATCTTGGTGGGCTAGACAGGGATACGACATCTCACTTAATGGAGCTCCTCTACCCGAGGAAGCTCAGCCCGTAGGCATCGCTTATCCGCTGTCATTCGGTGCTCCGGCCGACTGTGCGCTTGAGGGTATTGGCGCGGATATTACTGGGCAATAAGTGCTGGACAGAGGCTGGATTGAGGCGGGCAGAAGGGACCAACTGCCCGCCCATTCATTACTCAGCTGCGTTGATGAGGAGGGTTGGGTCCGCGTAGTAGCTCGCGCTCAGGGTAGCGATCTCCGTGCCAACCAGTGGTCGGCTACCTGACTGCCATCGGTACACCGTGCCGTTAGGTACGATGTAGAACCAGTTGTTGCTCCCGTTGGTGAACCACTTCTCGTCCATGCCGCCCCAGTTCTGATTGTAGGTTGGCGCAGGTCGAAAGTCATAGTCAGCGTCTAGCTGGGCGGCCTGCTGGCTCAGATCGTTGCCTTCACACTCTTCGCCGGTAGGCTCCTCAGCATCGAAGAGTAACGCTGGGTCCGTGTGATACTCAGTGTTCAGCGAGCCGATGAGAGTCCCCTGTGCAGGGTGAGTGTTGACGCTCCACTTGTAGACCTCGCCGTTAGGAAGAATGTAGAACCATCGGCCAGACCCATTCTGGAACCACTTCTCACCGTGACCACCCCAGTCCTCTGCGTAGGAGCCGCTGAACCGGAAGCTGTGCTCCTGGTCGATGCGGTAGGCGATAGCGGCAGGAGAGTCACCATCACACTCCTCAGCAGCGCTGTCGGGGTCGATGGCGTCATGGAATAGAGTAGGGTCAGCGTGGAAGTCCGGAGACAGAGTACCGATGACCTCGCCCTGCACAGGACGGGTGCCGTTGCTCCAGCGGTTGAGCTGGCCATTCGGAAGAATGAAGAACCAATTGTTGTTTCCACCAACAACCCACTTCTCACCCTGGCCGGCCCAGTTCGTGGCGTAGCTACCGCTGAATCGGAACTCATATGTCTGGTCCAAGTCGTAGGCGGTCCGAGCCAGGTCGCCGGCGTCTGCTTCAGGCTGAGCGCACTCGGCCTCAGGAGCCTGAGCATCGGTCAAACGGCTTGGGTCGTCGTAGAAGACAGGAGTCAAGGTGCCGACCAGCTCACCGGCTGGAGGAGTTGTACCCAGGTTCCACGAGTAGACGGTGCCCTCAGGAAGGATGAAGTACCAGTCACCACGAGCGTTGCGGAACCACTTCTCATTACGTCCACCCCAGTTGGTGGAATATGAGTTTGGAGTCACGAAGGTGTTGGCGGTGTCCATCTGGTGCGCGCTGCAGAGGAGTTCGTCAGCGATGACGACCTCATTATTGACAGGCAGCGTGACCTTGGACTCAATCCAATCGAGGTAGGCGGCAGGTGAGATGAAGTTTGCGCTCCGAGCACGGACACATGGGTTGTCGTCACCAACCGCGACGACGCCGCCTGAGGTCACTCCGATGAGGTCGTCACCTGCGAGGAGTGCGCCTCCGCTGTCACCACCGCAGACAACCTGGTTGGTTGGACCTGGGTTCACGACCAAGCTGCCCTCATTGTGATGCACGGTGTTCTTGTCGACCTCATAGGTCTCGGTCACGGCGGCGAACTCAACGCTGCCAACGCGACGAACGCCCGTCTCCTCATTCTCGTTAGCGCCAAAACCAACGATGGTGAGCAGGTCACCGGCTGAAGGAGCCGCGGTACCGATTGAGACGACAGGCGCGGGCAGATCCTGAGCGAACGTGACGATGGCGATGTCAGGACCGCTAAAGCGGAACCACTCACCATTCACGTTCCGAATGTGAGGCGCATCCGCTGAGTAATCCTCATGAATGTAGAACTGGCTCGCTGAGCGGTAAGCACCGTCGACGTGGACATAAATATCAGACGCCGCTGCAGCGTTCTCAACGCAGTGGGCTGCGGTGAGGATGGTGCGCTGCTCGATGACTGTCCCCGAGCAAAGGAAGCCACTGTTACCGACGCGAATGTGAAGCTTAAGGATTCCAGGATGTCCCGTCCCGTCGTCCTCTCCGAAGCGAATTGGGCTGGTGATGACGCCCATGTTGGGCTCCATCTCGACGACAGGCTCGACGTTTTCGAGGTCGCCGCAGCCGGAGAGGGTCATGGCGAGGGTCGCTACGATAGCTGCCCACCAAGTTGCGTTCGTTGTGTTGCGAAAGTTGCTGTTCATTGTGTGTCCCCAAATCTTTGGGATTTCGTGAATCCCGTATACGCACGAACTTATTCGCAAGGGGTGTGCCAATTTTTGCGATCAATAAATTCAGGTAGTTACAGCGTCGCCATTGGGGATCGTTACGTCCGCACTGAAACGTAGTGTTACGGTGTTACACCTTGTGTCACAGCGGCCAGAACACCTTTGCCGCAGAGAGGAGCAGAGGATCTCTTGAGTTCAGAAATACGCACGGATATATGCGCTCTCTGATGAGTTTAAGAGGAGGGCTTTGAGCGCCGAGAGTCAGAGTGAAGAGCTATTCGCCGGAGATGATCCGGGTGACGGCGTCGCGGTAGGTCATCTCAATGTCGCGGACCTGCTGGTCGTCGGCGACTATACGATCTATGGCGTAGACCGCGATGAATCGGGTTTGCTCGGCGGCGCGGGAAAGAATCTCGGCAGCAGGGCGTACCCAGTTCAAGACCGTCGCGAGGTCTACGAGCTCGCTTTGGACGGCTTGAAGGTCGAGAATGACCGTCTTTAGGGTCTCTTCGGCGCGGACGGACTGAGCGACCTCCTTGAGGCGAGCCAACTCCCGGGCGTCGATCTCTCCGTCGACGAGAGCCGCCCCCAAAACCACACGAATTACGGCTTCGATCTCAGACATCGCCCCTCCTTATTCAGACGCTGCGCCTTCGCCCATAAACATGAGCGCGACGGAGTTGATGCAGTAACGCAGCCCCGTCGGTGGAGGACCGTCAGGGAACACGTGTCCCAAATGAGCGTCGCAGTGATTGCAGCGCACCTCGACGCGCACCATCCCGTGGGAGGTATCAGTGATCTCTTCGAGGCGCGCGCCGTTCAAGGGCTCCCAGAAACTTGGCCAGCCGCAACCGGCGTCAAACTTGGCGTCGCTCCGAAAGATCGGCTGTTCACAACAGATGCAGGCATAGGTGCCAACGTCGGTGTTCTTGTAATATTGGCCTGTAAATGGACGCTCGGTCCCTGCTTGCCGGGTCACGCGATAGGCATCATCGCTGAGCTGCCTTCGCCACTCTTCGTCAGTCTTAGTAATCTTTGACATCCCTCAAAGCGCTCCAAGCGGTCTACGTGGGAACAGTTTACGCGCTCCACTGAAAAGAGAAAGTGATAGAAGGGTAGTCAATGAGTGAAGACGCCCCAGAACAGAGATGGCCCGACTGGCTCACGGCGCTCTTAGTGCTTGTGGCGGCGACGCTCGTCGCGGCGCCTTCGATACCGGGTCAGTTCGTCTGGGATGATGTGATCCTCATAGAACACAACGCGGCGCTCGATGAGCTGGGCTCAGGCTGGCGCAGCGCGTGGGGCGACTTCTTCCAACAGGGCGACAGTGGCCGGAGCGTGAGCGGCTTCTTCAGACCCGTCCCCACCATACTCAACACCCTCACCGTCGCCGCCTTCGGGAAGAGCGCCCTCGCTTTCCATCTG
>CALELH010000388.1 GCA_937902595.1 uncultured Myxococcales bacterium | reverse complement strand
TCACCCGGGGCTGTCTGGCCGGCGATGGTCAGGTTTGACGTGCGCACATTGAGAGCCGATCGCAAGGTGATGTAGCCGGACACGGTGAAGACCACGGTCCTCGGACCGTTGGCGGTCTCCAAGCAGCGACGCAGCGTCCCACCACCGTCATCGTCCAGGCTCGTCACCCGACAGACGTCACCACCGCGACCACCCCGAGCGTCGCGGCCCTCGCCCTCGGCGCCGGGGAACGCGGGACAGTCATCTACGCTGCACGCGAGCTCAGGGGGGGTCGCGCAGGCACCCCCTCGACAGGACTCTCCTTCGGCGCACTCACCGCAGACCCCGCCGCACCCATTGGACCCGCAGGCCCTTCCGGCGCAGTCTGGGACGCACTCGCCCCGCTGACAGACGCAGAAGTCAGAGGCGTGGCCCTCTGCGCATCCAAGGGCGGGTCGGTCCAGGTCGGGCGCGCACTCACCGTCGACGTTCTCGTAGCTCTCCACGCAGCGCATCCCGACGGTCGCGCACACCGCGGCGCACCCCGCCCCATCCGTAAACACCGCGGTGCAGCGGTCAAACTCAGCGGCGCACACCTGCCAATCCGCGCGCTCAGCGATAGGCTCGCAGTTGACCGGCTCCATGGATGTCTCCATGTCTGCCACGCCTAGGTCGGTCGCGACCGCGTCTGTCAGTGCTTGGTCGGGCGTGTTGGCGACGTCGGATATCTGTCCGTAATCCAGCGGAGGAGACTCCTCGACAGGACCATCTGTGCAGCCCAGTATGGATAAGGCGATGAGCCATCTCAAAACCATCACTGCACCTCCTCTAGTCGTTCAGTCATCGTATCAAACATGGTGGGACACCGTCCGTACCCATCGGGTCAGTAGGAAATCCTACGGCACAGAGCGCCGTTCCCATAACCCGGTGAGACCAGGCGCGGGGACGGAGCAGACGCGCACACCTACTCAATATTCGGATGCCCCATCTTTTTGGAGGTTTGACCGACGCATTCTGCCCAATCTGATGAGACCGTACGCGTGCTTCACCGTCGGCGTCGCGTCTTCGTAGAGAGAGACTTTCTGGGGGGAGCCGCACACTTCGGCAGACCTCGATGACTCTCACCGACGTGATGAGCGACTTTGATGAGGGCGGCTCTCGCAGCGTCGTGGCACGGATCGATGGTCAAGGCCTCGCGCAACAAGGTCAGCATCTGCCCATTGGGCTGTGGATGCTTCTTCGCTTTGCGGAGCAACGAGGTTGAACGAAAACGTCGATCGACGCGCTCAGCGACGGCAACAGGAAAGCCTGCTTTGCTCAGCAGCGCACGTTCATGGGGGCGAAACGACACGACCATCTGCGCCTCGGACTGACGGGCAGCGAAGGTCTTCGCCGACAGCCAATATGGACCTCGCTTACGTGGATCTGTCACCTGGAGCGATCGGAGCGCCGTACCGCAGGAGCCGGTCGCGCTCTCACCCCGCTGACTCCCGGTCACTGCGACCGCGTGTCGTCCCTTCCCTCGCTTCATCATCACCATGGGCGCGAAGCCCGCTTCAACGAGCCTCGCCGCAGCCTCCGGAGGACCGGTGAACACCAAGCTCTGCCAGCCTCGTCGTTTGAGCTCCACGACGAGATCATAGGCATGGACGCCATCGGGCCAGATAGGGAGGTTGCGGGCGAGTTCTCGCACGGTGGGCGCCTGGTCTCGAGCCGAGATCGCGGTCACGCTGGCGGCGACCACGCAGGTCGGTCCAGACTGTTCCTGAGCGATCACATCGAGGGTTACGACGGGGCAACCTGGTGATGACGCGAGGACTAGACCGATAAGCACGGACGTAAAGATCATTATTCGCCTTCGGCCTCGACGAGCCCGGGACAACACATCGCGCAGGACACAGCGTCACCCTGTGCCGTGAACCGCCGCCCTGCGCCCGTCGCATAGAAGTACCGCCAATACTGGCTGCCGGAGTCGAAATTAAGTGCCTCTGAGCGGATGCAGAGCGGACCTACAGACCCCCAAGTGCCTTGGCTCGCGTTGACGAGCACTCCACTGTACATCGATGCATACCCAGGGCCACACTCAGCGGTGCCCAGGGCCGTGTAACAGCTACCGCCGCCACCACCCACCATCCCCTGCCCAGCGTGGCCATGAAGGGCGTCGGCGTTGCCACCGGCGACGAGTGTACGCAGCATCGCCGCGTTCAGGCTGTCGTCAGCCTCCGGTCCCAAGTCGAGTTGGCCATCGGTAAACTGGCTCTCACCCACCGTGACAGAGTCGGGTCGCATATCGACCCCTGCGCCATCTGCGGGATGGTGAGCGTCAGGGTCATTGGTGTGCCCCGAACAGACCCAGACCCCATTCGCATACTCGACCAGGTCGCCATCTGCGCAGGCGAGGTCAGCGGCCACACCATCTCGGCCGGCAGGACCAGCCTCTCCGCGCACGCCGTCGGGTCCTGGTGGGCCCACTGGCCCCTGAACGCCGGGCTGTCCGGCGACTCCGTCGGCCCCGGAGGCGCCAATCTCTCCGCGAAGGCCCTGCTCACCGCGATCACCTGGCAGACCAGCCTCTCCGCGCAGGCCCTGCTCACCGCGATCACCTGGCAGACCAGCCTCTCCACGAAGACCCTGCTCACCGCGCTGTCCAACCTGGCCTTGCTCGCCTCGTTCGCCTCGCTCACCGCGAGGACCCACGACGCCTTGTGCGCCTGCCGCGCCGGTCGGACCTTGCGTACCTGCCTCCCCTTGTGGACCAGGAGGTCCTTGAGGTCCCGCGACTCCAGGAGGACCTGGTTCTCCTCTAGCGCCGACGTCGCCCGGGGCTCCATCGGGACCGACCTGGCCCGGGGCGCCCATCTCACCGGGATCCCCCTGAGACCCCGCCGGGCCCTGAGACCCAGCTGGACCCATTGGCCCCACAGGACCTTCTGGGCCACGAAGCCCCGTCGGATCTCCAACCCACTGCGCTTCGGCGTTGATCACTGGCCGCTCCCCGATCGCGACGGTCGCCGGGTGAATATCCTGACCCCGCACGTCGATGGCGTGTGCTGCGGTCTGAGCCCACTGAGCGCGGAGCGCCACGCCGACCTTCAATCGTGGTGACATCTCCGGGCTGTCATTTACGGTGATCCCTAAATACAAAGCAGGGCTTTGCCCCAAGGCCGGCGGAAACTCGGCCACCGAGCCCAACTCAACGGTGAACACTCCATCCACCACCCCCACGCTGTCGTACGACTCCGTCCACACCGCCTCACCGCCTTCCCGTGACCCATATAAGGTGAAGGTCATTGGATAGCTGGCGTTGACGACCTGTCGAGCGGCGTCGGCGAGTTGCCCCTGATAGGTCAGAGTGTTCTGGGCGTGAGCGGTTCCCCAAGAGGTCAGCACAATCACAAGACAGAGGGCGACGCGATTCATAGTATCCTCCTGAGTTACTTGCAGCACACCGCGCAGCTCAAGGCCGCGTCGAGTCTTCGAGCACCATTGACGAAGGTCACGCGATTTCGACCGTTTGAATAGTCGGGCGCTACGGTCGAGCAGAGCGTCTGGCCTGCAACTGGATAGATGTAAGTATTCTCAAACACCGCGCCCGTGATGGCGGTGCCCCCATACATACGCTGAAATCCATCCCCACATTGGTTGGTCCCCCAAGCCGTGTAGCAGACGCCCCCACCACCTCCCGCGCCATCTTGGGCCGCGTGGGTATGAAGCTGGTCGGCCTGTCCACCAGACACTAAGGTCTGCACCATCTGGGCGGTTAGACTGTCATCGGCCTCAGGGCCAAGATCGATGGAGCCGTCGACCAACTGAGTGTCACCAATCGTGACCGAGTTGGGTCGCATATCGATCCCCGCGCCATCGGCAGCGTGGTGGGCGTTCGGATCACTCCCATGAGTCGAACAGACCCAGACACCGTTCGCATACTCGACCAGCGAACCGTCATCGCAGACCAGATCAGCCGCGAGGCCATCGCGCCCATTCTGTCCTGCCTGTCCTGCC
>CALELH010000387.1 GCA_937902595.1 uncultured Myxococcales bacterium | reverse complement strand
CGCAGCGAGGAAAACAGCGACAAGCGTCATGGGGATGAAGCCCCACCTTACCTTTCCCGAGAGAATGGTTCTGCCTGTCACAGGAGCGACTTGAACAGCCCAAAATGCTCGTCCTTCAAGGCTAACCGAAGGATAGAGAAATCGAGCGCCCAGAGTCGTAACGACGAGACCAGAGAGCGCGAAGTTGATGTAAAAGATCCCAAGCGTGCCGATCATTCGACTCTCTTGAAGCGCCCTGAAATGCTTGAAGTTAAACAGATAGACAACGACCAAAGCTGCGACCAACAAGAGTTGGGTCCACTGACCTGTCGTTCGCAAGAAGATGTGAGTGTCACGGCGAGCGATGGCACGAACAGGGTCATCCTCATATCGTCCGGGTCGCGAACGCCTAGGACTAGACGTGTTTGACCGCGCAGGCCGGCCCTCCTGAGACATCGAGAAGCAATCTAGGAAGACGCTCCGAGCCAGCCAACTCCCGAGCGCACAGGCCATCACCGTGCCGCTTAAGAGGCTCACGATGGGTAAGGGTAATGCGGCGAGATCTGAATGGGCTAACCCCACGATAATGTCGAGGGTCCAGGTCGTCGGCGCAAATACGGATTCACTGGATTGCAGACCAGCGATGAGAGAGACCAAGTCCTCAAACCCATCAGGCTCAAGAAACCGCTCAGGCTCAGCGAGCCGGAATGCGATGTAGAGAACTAAGAAGCCGACCACGGCGAGCACGATGAGGGCGTCTCTAGTTCGCCGCGCCGGTAACCAACGCGCGAGACCAATCGTGACGCAAGTCCCCATCGCAGCGCAGGCTATCGTCAGCGGTAGCACTGCCGCCGGGACCCCGAGATAAAACCACCACGGTGAGCTAAAGACTGGACCTAACGCCCAAAATACAGGCACCGCGAAGACGAGCACCATCCAAGAAGACTGAGCCCAAGTCTGAGTCAGACGCGCCATATAGAGGCGACCGATAGGTGTGGGGGAGACGACCAGTTGCTTCATGTCTTCTGCAAAGAAGAAGACCGAAAAACCACCGATAATATTTGAGAAAACCAATAATCCAACGAAGAAGATTAGGGTAATATCAAGCACGCGACGAATGAGAAGGTCGGCCAGAAACTCTGCCTGAAGAAACTGGGTAAATAGCCAGTAAGACCCCCAGCCCATACCGAACATGAAGATCAACGCCAAACCACCAAAGAAGATGAGCCGTAGACGACTGCTTCCCGCTTGGGTACGCGGCGCGTTTCGTAGGCTTAACCAGTGGGCTGACATCAAATGGATAAAACCACGCCAGGCCGACGGTTCAACATATGGGGTGTTCGCGGTACTGGAATCGTGAGGTCTAGATCGCAGTGTAGCCACCGTCCACGGTCATCACCTGACCGGTCATGTAGCTTGATTCATCCGAGGCTAAGAACACCGCCGCTCCGGCGAGTTCGGATGGTTGTCCATAGCGCTTGAGCGCGGACCGTTCGGTATAGGGCCGCGCAAACTCTGGGTTGTCCGTGAGAGCTGACGCGAGTTTGGTCTGCACCAAGCCTGGAGCTACCGCGTTGACTCGAATGCCCGCCGGACCAAGCTCGTGTGCGAGCGTTTGAGTCATTGAGATGAGCGCTGCTTTGGTCATAGCGTAGACGCCCTGTAAGGGCGCTCCTAAGGTGCCTTGGATCGACGCGATGTTGACAATACTACCCACCACGCTGGTCTCAAGCCAACGCCGCGCGACCTCACGGGACGCGATGAACGGGCCCTTTAGGTTGACCTCGAAGGTCTTGTCCCAGAGTGCCTCTGGAGCGTCCAAGAATGGACCAAAGTAGGGGCTCGTCCCCGCGTTATTGATGAGCACCTGAGGTATGCCGAGGGTCTTCTCTATCCTAGAGAGTGTCGCGCTGATCTCCTCGGAACGACCCACATGGCATGTGAAGACATGCGCGGCCTCGGGGTATTCTGAGTTAATCGAGTCTGCCGCATCGATGAGGGTGTCCTCTCGTCGCGAGGACATGGCGACGCGTCCACCCGCCGCCGCGACAGCCCGCGCCGTAGCGAGCCCAATCCCCCTACTCGCCCCCGTCACCCAAACGATCTTTCCAGCTAACCGCTGCATGCTCTGCGACCCCTAGATCTGTATCAACAGGGCCATGGTGCAGTAGGCGATGACCAGGGTGCAAGAGGTCAACTGATATTGCCTGAACGCTCCTGCATGTGTACTTTGTGCCCTCTATGTGGAGGTATCCCCTGTGAAGTTCGGGATTATCAAGCTCATCCTCGTTTCCGGCGCCCTGCTCGGTGCGCCCGCGCTCGCGTTCGCTCAGGCAACTCCGGAGACAGCTCAAACTCGTTCCGACAAACAAGCGAAACAGAAATCAACATTAGGCGCGAATGCTCAAGGCAAAGCAGAAACACCATCAGGCCTAGATCCAGTAACTCGGCGAGTCCGACAAATGGCTGACGAGCTCCGAAGTCCATTCTGTCCAGGTAAGACGCTGATGACCTGTACGAGCTATCAGGCCTTCGAACTCCGACGTGAGATCGAGACGATGGTTCGCGATGGAATGACCGACGCCGAGATCCTAAAGAGGCTAAAGACTGTCCACGGGAACGACATTAGTAACCCTCAGCAGCCCTGGTATACATTCTTTGTCCCCTTCCTCCCTTTCATCGTCCTGGCCGGTCTGATTTTTTGGATCGTCCGGCGCTGGAAGACGCGAGGCCAAGAGACGGCCATCGGCGGGGCGGATATGGAGGAGAGCCCAGAGCTTCTCGAGGAACAGATCGACGAAGACCGGCGCGCTCGACTACGAGCGCGCGTGATGAACAATCAAGACTAAGCAGGAGAGAGTATGCGCCTCACGATGATCATTTTCGCTGTGAGCCTCGTCGCCCCAGGGTGTGCGAAGAAAGAGACAACAACTAAGCCAGCCATCGCCAAGACTAAGAAGGGACCCTCCCAGGCGCCCATGAGGAAGGCCGTGGTGAAGACCTCCACCGGAGTCCCAACAAGTCGTCCAACGAGTCGCCCTACCTCAAGACCCATGGGGAAGCTGCCTCCAGGTCATCCCCCGACGAGCGCGGCAGCGTCCCAAGCCGCACCAGCAGGACCTAGCGGCTCTCTCGCAGGCAAGATCAGCCTCGCGAAGCCAATGGCGGCGAAGGTCAAGGCGGGTTCAACGCTGTTCATCATCGTTCGTCGAGACGCCGGAGAAGGTAAGAAAGGCATGATGCTCGCAGCGAAGAAGGTTCCCGTGACCGGTGCCGCGATGTTTCCCCTCGACTATACCGTCACTCCCAAGGACGTGATGATGGCCGGAACTGTCCTCAACGGACCGGTGAGAGTGAGCGCACGGATCGATCAAGACGGTGACGCAATTAGCAAGCAGCCTGGCGACGTCACAGGTCAGGCCAAGGCGGTCATCAAAGTCGGCGATAAAGCGGCCAATTTTACTTTGGACTCAGCTCTTTAAGAGCGTCCCCACTTAAACCTGCACGCTTCGCGTCCTCGACCGTGTTGACGTTCGTTAACTCGAGGCCGGGATCCCGCTCGAGAGTGCGCACTCTGAGCTGAGTTAAGATCTCAGCGAACCCGGGACACCCACTGACCAGCGCACGCTCCAGCACGGGGATAGCGCTTCGACGCCATAAGGCGGCGAGGGGCTGAACCCTGTCGGCGCTCTGGTACAGCACAACGTCCGCGTCGTAGTGCGGTACGAGGTCGATCAAGGTCTCACGAGTAAGTAAGGGTAAATCGCAGGAGAGAACCAAAACCCACTCGCTGTCTGAGTGCTTGAGTGCTGCATGCACACCACCTGGCGCACCTCGATCCGGGATCACATCAGGGTGGACAGGAAGACCGTATTGGCTATAGGGACCTTCCTTGGGCCCAACTAAGAACACCTGACCAGCGCGACCTTTCAGCAGCCGAACTAGCCGAGTGATGAGCGGCTCTCCTTCATATCGGAGTAATCCCTTGGGGACGCCTCTCATTCGCCGCGACTGACCACCGACAAGGATCGCGCCACTGAGCGCAAGTTCATCGGAACTCTCTATCATCGAATGTTCAGGAAATGACGCATAAAATTCTGAATAATCGTCTGGCCTGAGGTCACCTCAACGACCCCCTCCAACATCCTCTCAGATGCCCCGCTTCCCAACTCGGCGTCTACGAGGTGGGCACGGACAGTGATGTAATGTCTGATGACATCTGCGTCGAACTCGGGATGCCACTGGATCGTCCGCACGTGGTCACCGATGGCCATAGCCTGAATCTCGGTGAGGTCGCTCCGAGCGATGACGCTGCTTCCATCAGGCAAGCCGTTGACCGCATCTACGTGCGTCTGAATCACAGGGAAACACTTCGGGAGGCCTTCAAAAAGTGGGTCATCGCCCAGCTGCTGTATAGGACAGACGCCCATCTCACGACCCGCCGGGTTGACCCCGACCGCCCCGCCCATCACTTCAGCGATCAGTTGATGTCCATAGCAGACGCCAAGAACGGGTGTCCCTAAATCCATAACCTGGGCAATCCAGGAGCCAGAACGCACTGACCACTCCTCGTGATCCTGCACGCAGTGAGCGCTGCCGCTGATGATCAGTCCTTCGACAGAGCCTGCCGCCGGAAGTGGCTCTCCTCCCACGGCATCCACAACCCGAAAGCGATCAGCAGGCCAACCAAACCTTCGAGCAAACCAGGCGTCAAAATCGCCCTTGCGCTCACGTAACTCAGGCATCGTGTGCCCTGTCATCAAGATGGTTGGCTTCATTCATCCAGCATGGCGTATCGAATTGCGCTGGGCAAATTACTCGGCAATCGGACGAATTCTCACACCCGCTCAATTCACGGTGTAGAATACAACGCGATCAACGCTGAGCGGGGAGACACCTGGGTGCTGGACGACGTCGACATCCTGATTCTCCTGGCGATGCTGCTCGGTGGCGCAGGGGCGGGATTCATCAACGCTGTAGCCGGTGGAGGCTCTGCGCTCACTCTCCCGCTCCTTATGTTTGCTGGTTTAGACGCAAGCGTGGCTAACGGAACCAATCGTGTCGCCGTCGGGATACAGGCAGCGACGGCGACGGCTTCATTCCATCGCCAAGGCGTGCGTCCATGGCGTGCCTCGATCAGAGATGGAGTCGTTATCATCTTGGGTGCTCTGGTGGGTGCCTTCGGTGCCGTGCGCATTCCCAGTACATCTCTAGAGACGATCTTCGGAGTAATCTTCCTGCTTCTCGCGGTGCTCATTATCGCAAAACCCTCTTGGCTTACGCCCAGCGCCGATGACCTGCCCTCTCGTCCTGTCACGCGGGGGGTAAGTTTTTTTCTTATCGGACTATACGGTGGCGTCTTCCAAGCAGGTGTGGGCGTACCGCTGTTACTCGGTTTCGTAAATCTCGTAGGAATGGACGTCGCGCGCGCAAATGCCGCAAAGGTCGCCGTCGTTTTGGTCTACACTGTGCTCGTTCTTTTTGTGTTCCAGTCGGCGGGCCAGGTGGACTGGGTCTACGGCATTACCTTGGGATTGGGGGGGGTCTTAGGGAGCGTCGTCGGGACCCGAGCTGTTATGGACAAAGGGGTCCAATTAGTGCGGGTTGTGCTGATCATTGCGTTGCTTGGGGGCGCGGCGAGAAGCTTGCTGGCTTGACAAGAACGGCTCACCTGCTTACCAATCCCCCCTGAATTATCTGTCGAGGGTCTAAGAGCCGATGCCCATCTATCACTATCGTTGCGAGGACTGTGAGGCAATCTCAGAGGTTTGGGCCAAGATCTCAGACCCAGCTCCTGACGCCTGTCCGGAGTGTGGCGGACCTAACTTGAAGAAGGCTGTCTCAAGGACAGCGTTCAAACTGAGTGGCGGTGGGTGGTACGCTCAGGGCTATGACGGACAGTCAAATACAGACAGCTCAAATACCTCAAGCGGGAGCGGTAGTGGTTCCGGGGACGACTAGTCCACTTCAATGCTTGGTGTGGTTCTGCCTACTCATGTGTCTCACAGCCTGCGACTCGACCACGCGTTCATCTGAGAACCTCTGTGGTCCGGAGCCGACGACCCTGACCATCGGCGTCGACGACCCGCTGGTTGAGATCCCTGACCAACGCTACAAGATCGATGAAGGGAACCAGGGAGGCTATCACATCGACGTCTCCGTTCGAGTCGTTGGCCGCATTGATCCTGACGACGTAAACATCCTAATGACCCTCATGGATACCGATACACAGCTCGCTATGCACCGAACGGACTCGTGGCTCCTCAAGATTCACAATGCGGGTCCGCATTGCGAATATCCGCGAGCCCGACTGGTCCTAACGAACGCTGATGACAGCCTCATGGAATTGGAAGATGTAGAGTCACTTGTGGGGAAAACAGTGGACCTCGCGGTCGACCTGACAAGCCCGGATGGAGACGCCAAAGGCTCTTTTCGATTGACCCTGAGCGAGTTGGTAAGGCAGGAATAATTCTGTCGATCGTCATCGATCGATGAAAATTGAACGCTTTCTCTCGAACAATGGACATTTGATCCGTATAATCCGGTCCCCATGGAAACGTTAGATATCAACAGTCTCAAAGCCCGAGTGACGCGAATGAACGCGAAGTATGACGCATACTTCGCCGGACAGCCTCGTCACTCGCGAGATCCTTCGCTCTTAGACGAGCTCGTGCAAGAAGCCACGGCGGTGGCTTCGGCGGCGGCGCGCCTCGGGACGAATGATTCGCAGAAGATAGCCACGGACGCTGAAGATTCGCGGGATCTGTATCGCCGCGAGGCGGATACTATCCGTGAGATTCAAGACAGCGGCACTGAAGTCTTCCTCGCTCATGAGTACCGAGCGTGGGCGCGCTTGGTGTTCGAGCGCTACCATCGTAATTTTGCAGGTTACTCCCGGTCGGATCGAGATCTTGCGATTCTAGATGACATGGATATGGAATTGACTCGACTCGATAACGAGCTCTCAAAGCTCGAAGATCGCTGTGATGAGCCATTTATCCGAGAGACGAGAGCAGAGATCGCCAAGAACGCAGACCTCTATCGCAATGAGAGAGAGGCTATCGCGTCCTTAAGAACGACTGGAACATTAGAAGAGCGGGCAGATCATCTAGCGACGGCCGCTAACGTCCAGTTCGGTCGGTATGGTGAGTTCTTCGCTAATAAGCAGCGTCGCTCACGCTCCGTCAACCGACTACGTGGAATGCTCAACCAGCTTAAGGCCGTGTCCGATGAGATGAGGTCCATAACGGGGCAAGGCTTCGACCATGAGTCGAACACGAAGAACATCGGAATAGTTAAAGAGAGATTGAAGTTCTACGAGAGCGAATTTGAAGCCATACAGACCGCGCGCGGCGATGGCTCATTCGAAGAGCTAGTGAGTAGCTTAGGCAAAGCTGCGAATAACGCCTTCGAGCTCTATGGGAATGAATTTGCCGGAAAAGACCGTGCTACACGGAATCTTGATACCATCTCTACCCTGTGCGAGGAGCTATACGATCTCGCCAGGCAAATGGATCAACTGGACCGTGTACGAGATAATGACCAAAACCAACACAACCTCGCTGTGGTCCTGGATCGAATCAGGACATACAATCGTGAGTATCGTGAGATTAAGAAGGCGAAAGCGAGCACCTAAATGATTGAGCGTCTCGTTGTCCGCGTACGCGGAAGAGTGCAGGGCGTTTGGTATCGAGCCAGCGCTAAGGAACAAGCTAACAAATTGGGCCTCGTCGGTTGGGTATCCAACCGGCCGGATGGGTCCGTAGAGGTCTGCGCTGAGGGCGCACGGCCAAAGCTGGAGCGACTCCTCGCCTGGTGTCACCAGGGGCCTCCTGCCGCTGGCGTCAACCTCGTGGATCCCGAGTGGCTTCCGGCAACCCGTGAGTACACAACCTTCGACATCGTTCGTTAGGCAGTGAGCAGTTGGGGTCTGTTTGCCAGACCCACCGGGAGAATCAAGGTCATGAGTATCAATATTCCCAACGCTCTGAGCCCCCGTCCAGGGTTGCTCTTAGGCGGACAGCCAGGCGTGTCGGCGCTACAGGCTGCGCAGACCGCTGGATATCAAAGTATCATCAACCTCCGCGGCGTTGGAGAGGCGGGAACCGACGTAGAGCCATCGATAGTAAATGAGCTTGGCATGACCTACGTTCACATCCCAATCAACGGCGCTGGCGGTATTACGGAAGAGAACGCAAAGCGACTCAGCGAAGCGTTGGCCGACGCAGGAGATGAACCGACCATGGTCCACTGCGCCAGCGGTAACCGCGTGGGTGCGCTGTTCGCGTTAAAGGCTTTCTTGCTTGACGGGATGCCAGCCGAAGATGCGCTAGCCACAGGCCGCAGCCATGGGCTGACTGGACTTGAGCCGATGGTACGCGGGGTGCTTGGTCTCGGCTAGACTAAGCCTATGCACAGGTGCAGAGCCGACTCTACTCGCTCGCGCCACCTGCGCCACCTGCGCCACCTG
>CALELH010000386.1 GCA_937902595.1 uncultured Myxococcales bacterium | reverse complement strand
GTAGATGTCGCCGAAGACGACCGTGTTGTTCCATAGGCCCCGATACGGGTCTTCCGTGGACGAGCGGTATACAACGCCGACCCATGCCGACCGCTTACGCGCGGCGGTCGCGTCCAAGTCATCTCGCACAAATCGGGCGGCGCCGCCGCGACCATAGTAGACCCAGGGAGGTGTGGTCTCTCCGCAAGAGTCTCTGCATGGGCCTTCGTGGAGAGGCCACCCAAAGTTTTGAGCTGGCCCTTCGAGGAGGTTGATCTCTTCATAGGTGTCGAGACCGATCTCGCTAATGAACCAGCGCCCCTGGTGATAGGCGCCCTTCCAAGGGGAGCGAAGCCCCAGCGCATAGACTGCCGGGTGGCCGGAGCCGTCGTTAAACGGGTTGTCATCAGGCACCGTGTATCCACCGTCGTCGTCCACGTCGGGGATGATACGGAGGACCTTACCTAGGAGAGAGTTCGGGTCCTGCGCTTCGTCATCGAGCACCTTATCACCGAAGAGCGCCCACATATGACCCGCCTCGGTGAAGCCGATGTCTCCGACGTTGTGCCAGGGCCGCCGGGAGCCCTCTCCCGTCACATCGATAACTAAGACCTCGCTCGCGTATGTGCCTTCGTAGTCCGTCGGATCAAGTCTGTACCGGCGGATGACATTGGTCTGCCGGCTGACACTTAAGCCAAGGTAGAAGAACCGGTTCTCGGCGAAGTTCGGGTCGATGGCGACGCTGATCAGCCCCGAATCTTCCACGGTGTATGTGTCTTGTATATTGAAGCGTCCCAGGGTCCGAGCGCCCTCGCCTTCAAGGATCATGTGGAAGACGTCGCCGTCCTTGTCGATGGCGAAGAACTCGCCGCTCCCATCGGGTATGAAGGCGAGGTCCGTGAGACGGAGCGCGCTCGAGTCCTGATCGATGGTCACAAAGTCTAGACTGAGGCGGTCAGAGACGAGGCCTGCATCCGAGCCTGCGTCTACCGGGGTCGGTAGGACTCCATCTGGCCGGTCCAAAGGGACGCTTGAATCGTCGTAGAGTCGCTGCCCAATGGGAGAGAAGGCGTCCAGCGTCTCTTCGACATGGGACGCGGGTTCACAGCCCAAGACCAGCAGGCAGATGACGAGGGCTCGCCGACTCATAGCCCCTCGATCCATTCGCTGATGATCGCTGACGCCTCTGGGTCAGTGCGCACAACGCCGACAGGAGGCATCGGCTTGAAGTCACCTTCATACTCACCGCTGCGCGCGAGCACGACGGCCTCGTAGAGCGCGCTGTCATCGGGAGCGCCAGGGACGACGCGTACACCTACACCAGAGGCAGAGCTGGCCGTGTCGACGTTCACAGTGTTGGCGATCAGGTCAGCCGGGAGCAGGCTGAAGGACGCGTTGTCATTGCTCCGATTACCGCCGTGATGACAGAAGGCACAGTTCCCGAGGAAGTAGCTCATCGCTCTGGCCTCTTCAGGTGAGGTCGCCGGAAGCGCCTGAGGCGTTGGCTCGACGTTAAAGATCTCTCTAGTCGAGAGCTGCGGATCGAGGTTGGTTGGGTGAACGCCGATCACTGGCGCGCCAATTTGGGTCTCGTGGCAGCTTCGGCAATCTAGACGCCCAGGGATGACGTAGGGCAACTCATTACCGATGGAGTCTGAGAGACGCAGCTCAACCTCGGCCCAGTTTCCGGACAGTAGGCGAGCCTCAGTACCCTCGGTGTTCCAGTGATAGACCGCGAACTCCCATCCAGAGCGTCTACGAAACATGACTCGAGTCTCGATAGCGACGGTGCCACGTCGGGCCTCGATCTTCTTCATGGTGAAGGTCTTCGTCAGCACGGTCCCTACGGGGAAGACCCAGGCATCGGAGGCGCTGGTGTCGATCTGCTGGCCATCGGGGATATATAGGAAGCGCAGCTTATCGGTGGCGTTGCTCCATAACGGGCTGGGTGGGGAATAGATGTGCATTGACGCAGACGGCTCGAGCGTCTTGAGGTCATCGAAGATACCCGTCTTGGAGAGCCACTCAGGCGGCGGGCTCTCGACATCCATGTGCCAGGCCTTCTCTGGGATCCCGCCCTCAGGCTCTTGTCCACAGGCGGTGAGCAGAAGACAAAGCAGGAGGGTCAATCGTGGCATGGTTTCGTGATGGCCCCGGGTTTACGAATGGAGCAGACGATAGCTTTGGAGCACCGGCCTGAGCAAGAGTCGTTGAGGGAGACTGAAGCGGCGGACCGCCCGGTGCCAGTTTCTACACCGGACCATGTCGCTTCATTTGGGTAGGATAGATCCGACGTTTACCTTTTGATGAGACGGTGACCAGCTGACCGGAGTGATGAGATGAAGAGACTTAAGTGTTGCCTCGCCCTTCTGACGCTGCTCACAGGCTGCATCGCTGACCGCACGCCAAACTCCGAGCGTGATGGGGTGGAGTCGGACGTCGGCATCAGCGAAATGGACGGCGCGTCCACTTCGGCTGATGTGGGGCCTGGAGATGTTCAGCCCCCCTCTGATGGGATCGACGCAGCGGTGTCAGATCCGGCCGATATGACCACAGCATCGCAGTACGACTGCCCCATTCCGCGCATATCACCGCTTGGAGATGAGCTCCGAGCGGGAGACCCGGTCTCCCTGGACGGGAGCATGACGACCACCGATGAGGGCCCGGGCAGCGTGTCCGTCCGTTACGAATGGGTCGTGGTCGAGCGACCGGCTGGCTCGACATCTCAGCCTGTGGAGTCTTTCTTCGATCCCGCTGAGCCCGCCGGCGGGGGGCCTGAGGATGAGACGCTCTCATCTCGAGCGTGGTTCTTCGTAGACGTAGAGGGAAGCTACGTCTTTGAGTTGAGGGTCACCGGCGGTGGTGGGCCGGACACAGAGTGTCCAGACCAGGATCCTCTGCAGCTCAGATTGGTCGCGGCAGGTCGCGCTCCGTTCATTGAGATCGTGATGTCTTGGGAGAACCCCGAGGTCGTCGATGATCCTGGCATCGACTCCAACGACGTCGATCTTCACCTGCGTCACCCGGCGGGCAGCGCTTGGGGAACGGAGGGGATCCCATACGACTGTCACTTTATGAATCCGGATCCTGATTGGGGAGAGCTCGATAACCGTGATGATGACCCGAGGATCTCCAATGATGCGAACCTCATGAGGGAGGAGCGCATCTTCCTCCCTTTTCCGGAACAGACCGAGCAGCTCGGCGGGCCGTAT
>CALELH010000385.1 GCA_937902595.1 uncultured Myxococcales bacterium | reverse complement strand
TCTGAGGACCAGTCGACTCTGGCCTCATCAATGCCCGCCTTGACCGGCCCACAGCTCTGTACTCCAAGCGAGGCCCGCACCGAGGACAAAGGGAATCTCCATCTGGCCGCCAGACACATCGAGGATAAACGGCCTCTTTAAGAGCAGGTAGCTGTTGAGCGCTGGCAGAGGAGACCAATTAACGCCGACCAACGGCGTGAGATCGAGTCGCCCGCTGTTCCGTGCGTTCGTGCCAGACCACTTCGCAGGCCACTCCTTATACACCTCCGCTCCCAAACGCGCGCGCCAGTTCTCACCTAAGCTAAACTCAGCGCTGCCCCGAGTCACCAGAACCTTGGGGCCTTGGTAGTCGCGCTCATTCTGATAGAGGGCCCCTCTCCAAAGCATGTTTCCTGAAAGCGTTACGGCCTTCAGATGGTACCCAATCCCGATGGCCGCGCTGGGATCAAAGGTGCCGGTCCCATAGAATACATGCTGATGCTCCTTCCCCTCAGCCCCGAGCTCGAAGGGGTCATCCTCGATGCCTCCCGTGGGCAGGGTTAACCCGAAAGTGAGGTCAAGGAACAGTGAGCGCTCCGTCGTCGGCGCAACCAACCGGTAGCGAGTCTTGAGCCCGACATCGCCCAAACCCCGAAGCACCTCATCACGATGATGAATACTCTCAAACCCGGGAATCGAGTCTCCGTCCTCATCGAGAAACTCAGCGTCAGCGGTGGTCTGTCTAAAGGGTAGGCTGATCGCCAACTCCAAACGACTCGTCAGAGTCAAAGAGACATCCAGTTCAGCGTTCATCACCATCGTGTCCAAGACATGCTGGTCCGCCTGCACGTCTCCCGGCTCCATTTGATGGGGCGCGACGTAATGAGACGCGTTCATCTGGGACATAATCCAATTGATGGCGACTCGAAGTCTGCCTTCTTGCAGACCGTAGCCGGCTTGTCCTCCACCACCCGGGAGGACTGGGTTCATTCAGCCCGTTCAGGCGCCGCCGAGAGCCACGCCGGGAAAGGCGAACGCGAGGAGGACGCCCGCTAAGAGGCTGGTGAGGACCATGCGCTTCATTGGCCGCGGGCCTGTTGGATGGAGGTGCGTAGACGAACGAGGTCGAGCCCCGCGATCTCAGTCACCTTCTGGCCATCCTTACCGTAGATTACGACATATGGAAGCTCGGGGATCTTGCCCAGGTACCGCTTCGCGACGTCTGACTTCCAGTCGACGATGTTGATCTTCCGATAGGCGACGTCCGGCGCGCTGGCCAAGATCTTCGACATGGCCTTATCCACGCGCTTGCAGGGCCCACACCAGACCGCGAAGAAATCAAAGACGGTCACCTTGCCCGCGACCAAGTGTTCTTCCAGTTCGAGGGTCTTACCGGTGTTCGTCAGGACCTTCAGATCGGCCTCAGCGCTGAACTTGGTCGTCTCAGTGTAGGCACCTTGACCCGCACCGACGACCGTCTTGTAGCCCAAAGCAGAGACGACCTGCGCGAGGGTCTGCGGTGTCTGCTGCTTCGGGTTATAACTGACCGCGAGCTCTACGGTCGCCATATCGAAGCTGGCCTCAAAGACACCGTCCGTCTTCTTCAGAGCGTCAACTGAGTGAACTCCACAGCTCTGGCAACTGACACCCTGCAGTGAGATCACGGTCTGAGCCCTCGGGCCTGCGCAGGCGACGAATAAGACCGACAGCGCGCACATCAACACGTGTAAGAGGGTCTTCAAAGCTATCTATCCTTATCCGCTGGGCCGTGATTAAGAAGCGCGCCAAAAGTATTAACTGAAAGTCGTGTACGCGTACAGAAGGACTTGCTGTGCTGCATAATGGTGTAGGCGATGAAAGTTATTCCCCTCTAGTTTGAGCGCCAAGCGCTGGCCAGCCACGGCTGCTCGCTGCGAGGTTTTCCGGCTGGACGATAATAGTGAGTCAACTCCACAAAGCCAGCGCCAGTCAAATAACGCCGCCAGGCCTCAAGACTATGGTAGCTGCCGTACCGAGCGCCGTTCCATCCTTCGATATCTTCACCACGCGGGTTCGATGAGAAGAGCACGCCACCCGTCTTGAGTGTCATTTTGAGGTTCATCAGCACGCTAGGTAACGACTGAGTTGGGACGTGAAATAGAGACGCATTCGCGAAGACACCGTCGAAGTGCTCAGAGGGTAGATCGAGCTCTAGGAAGTCTTGATGCCACACTTCGCAACCGGACAGCGCTCGCGCCTTTCTACAAAAACCCGCAGCGCCATCCAGGCCCACAGGATCATGGCCCCTCTTCCTCAAATCCATAAGGTCGCGACCCGGACCGCAGCCAAAATCGAGTATCTTAAAGGGCTCGTCGCCCGTGATGAAGCCCAGCAACGTCTCGATGTTTTGAGAGACATCATGGTCGTGAGTACCCGCCCAGAACGCCTCCACACGACCATCGTAATGACCGACGGTTCGTCCAGTGATCTCTTTGAGCATGGCTGCGCTCAAGCCGCTGGGATCATCCACCGCCAAAGAGCGTCCTTAGTCGCGCAAATAAACCGGGCTTTGGATTGAGCGCCTCATCGATCATCTGAGCGAACCCAGTCGCAGACTTCACGCCCACGCTGTGGGCGACGACCGCCGCCCCAGGTCCGTCTTCATTGGGCTTCAATACGATGATCGTTGGTAGGGACTTTACGTTAAACGCATCCATCAGGCGTCGGTTCTCGTCAGCGTTAACAGCGAAGAAGTCCACTCGACCCTCGTAGGCCTCAGCGAGCTGCTCTAGCACTGGCGTGACCATCTGACATGGCCCACACCAGTCTGCCCAAAAGTCGACCAGGACCAAGCCGTCCGCCGAAGCTAAGGCCTCATCAAAATTAATCTCGTCAAGTGGGGTCATAAACTGCGCAGCCTAGAAGGACCACTGAAGCTCGGTCTGGAGCTCAGTGTCGACGTCATCCAATTGCTCATATGGAGCTCGGTCATGGCGAATAGTATAGCTGAGAACGATGGAGAACGACTCCTCCACCTTAAACTCGAATCCAGTCTCCGACATGATGCGAAACTTATCGAAGGCGTCCAAACGGGGTTGGAAGTAGATGGTCTCATTGAGCTGAACATTATCGGTGAGCGCCGCGGTCAGGGCGACGTAACTTGAGTTCCGGTGCCTAAGGAATGTCTCGCCTGCGTCGGAGGTACCCTCCGCGTCATCGAGGGTCTCCTGCTCCGCCATGTAGGCGACGCCCAGATAGAGATCACCGCCGTCCCAATCCGCCAGGCTGACTCGAAGCCCACCTCCACCGACAGCCCGATTGACCAAGCGTCGGGAGATGTCCCCCTCCTGCTGCAGGAACACTTCGTATCCCAAAGGACCTGTAATGACCTGCCGGAAACGAAGATGCTCAAAGTTGGCCTTCTCCGACACGTTACCGGCTTCGGACCCATACTTCGCCTTGAGGATCAGCATGAGGAGACTTGATTCCCAGTGGTACTGAAAGCCCGCCTCAGCCTCCATCTCCGTCTCTTCGACGTTACCTGTCTTGCTCTCAAGGGCGAGGCCAAAGGACCCGGTAAAGCCCTTCGCGTCCTTCTCGTCCTCACTCAATACATTCACGATCTGCCCTTGGACGACCCCACTCCAGGCCAACGCAATCAACAATAAGCTGCCCACTAGAATACGTCGCATAATGGCTCCCCCCCTGTCTGCGATCTGATTCGAACTAAGAGCATAGAGAGTTCAGCTCACGCCTCGCAAGAGCGAAGCTCAGACTCGCCTGATTCAGAGCAAGAGTTAAATATCTAGTTACATAAGTGCTGCAGCTGGGTCTGAGACGCGATTACAGAGGGCGTCGAGCAGACAACACAACAAACTTAGAATCGCTCGCGATGGTCTCACAGCGCCCAAATATTCGAGCGAGCTTGACGTGATATCCCAGGTGTCGATTCCCAACGACCCGCAGCTCTCCTCCTGGACGCAGGACGCTCCTCGCCTGGGTCAACATGCGCCAGGCGATCTGATCTCCCATAGACTGACCCTGATGAAAGGGTGGATTACACAAGATGAGGTCCGCGCTCTCCGGTTCGATCCCCGTGAGGCAGTCATTCGCCCTGAACTGGGCTCTCTCACTCTCAAGGTCGTTGGCCCGCCACCCAGCGCGAGCCGAGGCGACGGCGAGGTGAGACTCATCGATGAAGAGTACTTCGCTCTGAGGACTCTCTCGACCGACAGCGATCCCCAACACGCCGTTTCCGCAGCCCAGATCAACACAGCGCCCCTCGGTGACTGGGAGGTTGGCGAGCAGGAGTCGAGTCCCTCG
>CALELH010000384.1 GCA_937902595.1 uncultured Myxococcales bacterium | reverse complement strand
TGAAAAAACACACGTGGCATGAAGGCGAGCGCAAGGACCGCGACCAGTCCCGTAACTCGACCCTGAATCATGACGCCGAGCAGCCAGGCGAGCCAGAGAGCGAGTCCGGCCATCACCATCGTCGGGAGGCGGTATGCGAGAGCGTGGTCGTCAATCCATCCCCAGCGTTCATTGAGAAATCTGTGGCTCAAGCCGAAGAGGTTCTTCATCAACACGGGATGTTCGTGGTTGTACTTAAAACCTCGATCTATCTCTGCCCGAGAGAAAGAACGAACGTCGCCATCCGCAAGCCGCTCGAACCAATCCGCTGAACGATCGGCGGCGTAAAAATAAAAGCTCTCGTCCCTCGGAACTCCTACTGAGGAAGACGTGCTCGCCAGAGTCGCGATCCAGACGATGGCGACGAGGGCGCCGATCCCGTGATCGATTCGAGTTAGGCTGTTCAAAGCGATGAGGCTCATTGAGTCGCCTCCCCTCGCAGAGTCACATCGACGCAGAGATGTGCGTCGACTGTCGACTCTGTAGTCACCTCAAGAGCCAGCCGTCCCTTCGCCTTATTCGAAAGATTTACAGACCAGCTTCGCCAGCCTTTCTCGGGAGTGACCGTGTGACTTCCGATGGACTCACCATCCTGAAAGAGGGTCAGCCGCGCAGGCTGGGTCCGTGAAGACTTTCTGGTGTGATCAGTAATGACCTTATCCGTGAAGCCATAATCTACGACGACTCGATCACCTCCAGCGGGCGCATCCCAAGAGACCCTGGTCTCCTTACCTTTGCGGGGATGCAACCAAATACACCGACGCGGTAAATCACCGATAACTCGCACATCGCGGCTCACGTGTAGCCAGCGGTCCAAGCCACAATTCGGCTGACGGCGACGTCGATGCCGGTTCAAGCGCTTCGATGTGGATTCATTCAGACAATTGACCGTACGCGGCACCCCGAGCTTAGTTTTGCAATGCCACCCTCTGCCATCCCAAAAATCGCACGGCGTCCCCTCATCTGCGCCGAGGGAGACCCGCGCTGACTTAAGACCCCTGCGCAGATCACTCAACACCCGCTCACCTCTATTCTCAACGAGATCAACGGTGACGCCCCCAAACTCTGTGCGCTCGATGCGATGATAGGGACCGTTCAGATCGTCTGAGGAGCTACCGAAGGCGCCGAGCAACCAAACGCGCTTGTAACGCGATAGGTTCGGTGTGGGTGAATCCACGAGATGAAACGCCGGGAGTCCAGACAAGAAGAGCCGGCCTTCACCCGCCCAGTAGGGCGCCCAAGTGACGCCGTCCCCACTCTGCACATGAGCCTTCACATGCTCCGTCGCCGCGCGCCAATCCGCACGGCTTGGCACCTCGCTCCGATAGCGTACTGTGAGTAGCACCCCAACAACCACAAGCATCGGGGCTAGAGTCCAGGCATTGAACCGCACGAAACGCTCGCATCCTCATCGTGAACTTTGGGCCTTCTATCATACTTTGGGGCCATAATTCCTGTTCCTCCGACGAAGAAGAAACTTTAGTCCCTGCCGAATCTTTCATCGCTCGATCTCCGAGTACTTTCCCGATAGGGTGTGCATGGTCACTTAACTGGGGAAGCATGATGAGACGTTATGGAATCATGGCGCTATCGTTGTTCCTGACGGGATGTCCCGGCTTCGGGGACAAGACCATCGATGACCTCAACACCGTAGGCATGGTCACCTACCATGGGCAGATTAAAGCGATCCTCGACGCCCGGTGCGCGACGTGCCACGCGGCCACCCCCATCGCCGGTGCCACAAACTCATTACACGATTACGAGTCTGCTGCAGCCGAAGCGGAGCGGATTCACGCACGTGCCGTGATCGAGATGACGATGCCTCCGGGCGCTGCCCTCAACGCTGAAGACCGCGCGCTCATCGACGCTTGGTACAAGTCCGGCGCTCCAGAAGGGTCTCCGGCAGATGACGCCGGTGCTGCTTTAGACGCTGGCGACATGGATGGTGGACCTTCCGATGACGGCGGTGAACCTGATGGGGGTGGAGCCTCGCCGACCTGGGATGACGACATCAGCCCCATCATGGCAGCGAGCTGCGCGTTCCCAGGCTGTCACGCCGATGAATCCGCTTCTGCGAGCCTAGACCTCTCTACCTACGCAGGCTATCAGGCGGGTGGTACCAACGGAGACTTGAGCGGCGGGGGCGATCCGGATGAGAGCCTCTTCATGGACCACCTGCTGGGGAGAAGCGGTAAGTTGCTGATGCCCATCGGCGGAGCCCAATTACCAGACGAGCAGATCGGTCTCATCTCTACTTGGCTCCTCGCCGGAAGCCCGGAGAACTAGCCGATGAAGTACCGACTCTCTACTCCTGTCGCCTTCGTCCTGCTGATGACACTCGCATCACCCGCCCTGGCGCTCCCTCAATTCGCGATCCGTTCGTCTCGGGCGTGCGGTACCTGCCACGTTGAACCCACGGGCTGGGTCGACCCGGAGGTCTCGCTGCGGAAATGTAGTCTGAATTGTAATACCTGCCACATTAGCCCGAGCGGTGGTGGTCTGCGTAACGAGTCCGGCATCTATTATGGTCGTCACCCCCTGCCTCTTTGGCAGCGGCTCAACGCCGATGAAATTGATCTAAGGGGCCAGGAGCGCCAAGGGCCTAAATGGGTACCATCGAGCCAGCCTACGGCGGCGTCCAGTCAGCCTACGGCGGCGTCCAGTCAGCCTACGGCGGCGTCCAGTCAGCCTAC
>CALELH010000383.1 GCA_937902595.1 uncultured Myxococcales bacterium | reverse complement strand
GCAAGCCGCTCGACGGGATTAGATTAGTCGCCCCCGGGAACGCCCAGCCGGTCCAAAACCTAGCAGGCGTAAAACAACTTCAAGGTGCGACAGCTCATCCCCTAACCACAGGCCAGAGCTTCCAGATCTTCCGTAATCAGGTCAGACTAATCCTCGCCCGCTAAGCTCGGGACTAGGCGGTGGCCTGAACTGCTGGACGCGCTCCGAAAGCGGCGTTATAAGGAGGGCCGCAATGGGCCCTAGACCCAGAGGAACGCCTCGTGAGCGAAGGACAAGACACTCTGATACAGACGTTGGCCAAAGAGATGGCGAAAGACCGAAAGGTCTTACTCGTAGAGCCATCTTTTGACCTTCTTAGCGTCATGGCTGTGAGCCCTATAAAGGAGCTCGCCGTCATCAACGCCGACGCTGACCCAGACGCGCCGTCAGGGGAGACCGCTACGGGCGCCCCCCTCCGGATTCGTCCAGACTTCAACGAGCGCCCACGCTCCAAAGACCTGATCATCGACCCAAGCGGACTCGCTCCCGTAGACGCGGTCGAACGTCTGCTCAAGAAGCACGGTGTCTATTTAACCAAGGTCGAAAACGCGGTGACTGAGAGTCTCCCTTGTGTCACGAACCTGACTCCCGACTATTTCGGCGTGTCAACGATCGGAGAGACGCCGGCTAAGATCACCCTTAAGACGAAGGACCACGCGGCCTGTGCTGGTCGTCCCGTTGTGGCAGCAGGCCGCCTCCCCGTCGAGGCGCCCAAGCTCTCTGGCCCCATGGACCTCTCCGGCCTGGCTGAACTAGGCGCCTTGCGAGATTCATTGGAATCACTCACCGAGGAGCTCGAGACCGATCGGAGCACCCTGGAAGAGGCCCGGGAAGCTCTAGCTTCAGCGGTCGAGTCAAATGACGCCCTCAACGGTGAGGTGGACCGACTGACTACCCTCTTGGAGGGTGCGTCCTCCAGCGCAGCTCGAGCAGAAGCCGAGCTCTCCACTGTGCGCTCCGAGTTCACAGAGCTCGAGAACGATTACGACAACGTCAGGACTCAGCTCGCCGAGGAACGCATCGCCGACCAACGGGAGCGACGAATCACTGAGCGCGCGGCCTCGACGCAGCGAGAGTTGACCAAGGAGATCGAATCGCTGCGTGCGCGACTGATCAAACTTGATGGACCAGCCGCTGACCTGACCGAGGTTATCTCAGAACGTGACATCTTGCGCGAGCGGCTGGCTGACAGCGTACGCGGCTGCCACGAATTCGCCTCGGTACTCATCGCAGGAAAGAAGCTCCCTGCCCCGCCAGTCGTCGGAGCCCAGCCCTCGCAAGCCATAGCTTTGGACAGTTGGCTTACGGAGCTTAAGAACCGAGCAGAAGCCGTGAGCACTCGAGACGCCGAACGCGACAGCGTCTTACGTTCGGTCCGATCTCGATCGACACACCTGGAGCGAAAAGTCCGGCTCTTGGAGATGGCCGAGCCCGCCGCGCCTCCTCCAAAAATTGAGGTCGTCGTCGCTCCAAACGGTGAAGAGGATACAAGCGCCGACGTCCTCGCCCTTAACGCGGCCCTAGAGGCTGAGCGTGCGCTGCGCACACGCGCTGAACAAAGAGTCGATGGTGCGCGTGTCGCGGCGAGCAAGGCGGTAAGCCACTACGACACGCTGCGCGAAGAGCTCATTGAGTGTCGTCGTCAAAGACAGGCCGCGGATGTCGCTCGTGTCATCGCCGAAGAGCGGCTCTCGCATGTGCACGCCGAGCTTCGAGAGCGTTCAGGTCGAATGGCAGAGCTTGAGGCGATGCTCGCGACCCACCACCATCTTCATGGTGTCATGGCTGACACTGTAAGAGAGGCTGAATCAGCTCGAGATGAAGCGGACTCCGCGCGTCGCTTAGCGGAGGCAAACTTGGATATCATGAGGGGGGAATATGAACGCCTCAATGACTCAAACGACGAAGGTCGACCGTCTCGAGCTTGATATCGATGCCAATCCTCGCCAACATCTATCCACTATGAAGCTATCCACCCGCTGCCGATACGCCACCCTGGCGCTCTTTGACATCGCCTTCCACAACGATGGAAAGCCGACACAAGTCCGGCAGATCGCTGAACGTCAGCGACTGCCCGCCCGCTTTCTGGAGCAGATCTTTCAGGATCTACGGCGAGCTGAACTCGTCGACGGTAGGCGAGGGAGAAATGG
>CALELH010000382.1 GCA_937902595.1 uncultured Myxococcales bacterium | reverse complement strand
GCGGGCGGAGGCCGGCTCCGAGAGACGCCTGCTCGTGATTCCCCAGCCATACTCCAATCACAATGGGGGTGATCTGAGGTTTGGCCCAGATGGCCTATTGTATATCAGCGTTGGTGACGGTGGTTCAGCGAACGACCCGCGCGGACACGGGCAGAACACAGACACCCTCCTAGGGACGATCCTGCGCATTGATGTCGATGACCGGAGCGCGGGCGAGTATGGAATCCCGCCGACGAACCCCTTCGTTGTAGGGGGGGGACGGCCGGAGATCTACGCGTGGGGTCTTCGCAATGTCTGGAGGATGTCTTTTGATCCCAGCACAGGTGCCCTGTGGGCTGCGGACGTAGGTCAGAATTGGCGCGAGGAGATCAACAAGATCACTGAGCCGGGCAATTTTGGTTGGAAGATCATGGAGGGGGACGGCTGTTTTCGAGGGAACGCCTGCGACCAAACGGGATTGGTTCAGCCTGTTCACACGTACAATCGAGAGGCCGGAGAGAGCGTGACGGGTGGCTTCGTTTATCGCGGACAAAGATTACCGGAGCTTTGGGGGCGATACATCTTCGCTGATTTTGACAGTCGAGCAGTCTGGTCTCTCGACGCGAGCGCCCCCGCGCCGATCCCATCAACCCTTCTGACACGTCAGACTCAGGTGTCCAGCTTTGGCGAGGACGCCCGCGGCAATCTATATTTTACGACCTTTCAGGGAGATCGACCGATCGCGCGCTTAGTGCGCGCTGAAGAGCCCGCTCAGGAGACACCGTTTCCCATGACCTTGACCGATACGGGGTGCTTCGCGGATGTTGCGGCCCATCAGATGGCGCCTGGGGTGATTCCGTATCGAGTGAATCTTCCGTTTTGGAGCGACGGCCTCGGCAAGGAGCGCTATGCCGCCTTTCCGGACGGAGCCCAGGCGAGCTATCGGCCCGAGGGTGGTTTGGAGCTGCCTGTAGGCACCGTGCTGATCAAGACGTTTTATGGAGGTGATCGCGACGCTCCCGACGGACGCCGGCGGATTGAGACGCGGATGCTGGCTCGTTTTCTTGGTGGGTGGCGGGGATTCACTTGGGTCTGGAACGACGCTCAGGACGAGGCGACTTTACTGACAACAGGCGGGACTGTATCGGTCTCGGCGCTAGATGGAGTTCAAGGGCTGTGGGAGTTGCCCTCTCAAACTGATTGCGACCGCTGCCACACCGCAGCGGCAGGGTACACCTTGGGATGGAGAGCCGCTCAATTGAACGGGGAGTTTACGGTCGATGGGGTGCGCACAGACCAGCTGAACGCTCTCGTGGTGGCTGGCTACGTGACGCTGGCCGCGGATGTGGCGTTCCCGGACCATCTTCAGTTGACTGAAGACACGTCGCTGTCGGCGCGTGCGCGCGCGATTCTGGACGTGAACTGCGCGTCGTGCCACCAGCCTCAGGGCGGCGCGAACGCGTCTATGGACCTTCGCGCTCATGTCTCCTTTGCAGAGACGCGGACATGCGGTGAGGAGCCGCAACAGGGAGCTCTTGGCATCGAGGGAGCACGTCTGATCGTCCCCGGATCACCGGAGTTGAGTGTCCTGGTTCAGAGGATGCGTCGGACCGATGACCAGCGCATGCCGCCTCTCGGATCTAACCGAATCGATGTGTCCTCAGTTGAGACCATCGAGAGATGGATCTCGTCTCTTCAAACGTGCCCATGAACGGCGGCAAGACTTGAGCCGCATAAAGCCGATCATGCGGATCGTCGCGTTGGCTCGGCCTGAGCTGAAGCCACTCGCGTGGGCGACGCTTGCCCTGCTCGGGACCTCCGCGCTCAATCTGAGCTATCCACAGCTTGTACGCTTGATCGTTGATGGGGTTAAGCCGGGCAGTGGTGACGCCTCAATCGTCAATGAATATGCTCTCATACTCTTAGTGCTCTTCGCGATGACCGCCATCTTTACAGCGATCCGCATGTATCTCTTCACCGTCGCCGGCGAGCGGATCGTGGCGCGGCTGAGGCGAGATGTTTACCAGACGATTATGCGCCAAGAGATCGGCTTCTTTGATGCGCGAAGAACTGGAGAGCTGACGAATCGGCTCTCGGCGGACACGACGGTCGTTCAGAACACCGCGACGGTCAACGTCTCCATGTTTCTACGATTCTCCGTCACGACCCTGGGAGCCATCGGCATTCTGGCTTGGACATCATGGAAGCTCACGCTCGTCATGTTGGCGCTGGTTCCTGTGGCGGTGGTTGGCGGGCTCTACTACGGCCGCCTCGTTAAGCGGCTGTCGCGAGAGGTTCAGGACGCCCTCGCAGGGGCCACAGAGATCGCGGAAGAGACCATCAGTGGGATTCGTACTGTTCGGGCCTTCGCGAGGGAAGATCAGGAGGTAGAGCGCTACGGCGAGCAAGTAGATTTCTCCTACGAGTTGGCGCGAAAGCGGGCGAGAATCAACTCGATCTTTGGGGCCGTCGCAGCCTTTTCGGCGTACGGCGCGATCAGCGGAGTCCTTTGGTATGGCGGGGTGCTCTTAGCTGAAGGGGCTATGACGATGGGAGAGCTCACGTCATTTCTGCTCTATACCTTCACCGTCGCCTTCTCCATCGCAGCCTTAGGCGGCGTGTGGCAGGACTTCATGCGCGCCATCGGGGCGAGCGAGAGAATCTTTGAGCTCCTAGAGCGCTCAGCAGACGTGAAATCAGGAGACGTCGTTCCGCCATCGGTCGTCGGGGAGGTCACGTTTAAGGACATCGAGTTTGCCTACCCGACTCGGCCCGATATTCCAGTCCTGAGAGGGGTAGACCTAAGCCTATCGCCGGGAGAGGTCGTCGCGCTGGTCGGTCCGTCAGGGGGAGGCAAATCTACGATCGCGGCGCTGCTGTCTAGGCTATACGACCCGGAGGCTGGCCAGATCACCTTCGACGGGCAGTCGCTCCAGAGCTTTGACCTCACTTGGTTACGTAGGCAGATCGGGGTTGTCGCACAAGAGCCGACGCTCTTCGCGACGTCGATTCGTGGCAACATTCGCTATGGGCGTCCGGACGCCACAGATGAGGCGGTTGATGCGGCGGCGCGCGCCGCGAACGCTCTCACCTTCATCCAAGATTTACCCGAGGGCATGGACACTGAGGTGGGCGAGAGAGGTGTCCGTCTGTCAGGAGGGCAGAAGCAGCGGATCGCCATCGCGCG
>CALELH010000381.1 GCA_937902595.1 uncultured Myxococcales bacterium | reverse complement strand
TGAGTCCTCTTCGGTATTCTTGACCAACAAGGGCGATATCTCCCGATGATAGCGACTGAGGATCTTGGCCGCTACAGGCGTCGCTTGACTGCCTCCGCTGCCGCCATGGTCTAGTAGCACGACAACCACGACCTGTGGGTCATCTGCCGGCGCATACCCTGCAAACCAGGCGTGATCTCGGTGCCGAAAATGGGTGACCGCTTGACGGTGACGCCCACGTAAGATGTTTCTGACCTGGGCTGTACCTGTTTTACCAGCGATCTTCACCTCGGGGATAATCGCCCGGTAAGCGGTTCCGAACTTCTCATCACTCACGGCGCGAATGAGGCCTCGATGAATGGCCTCGATATATTCAGACGCACCGCCGATCAATCGCTCGGAGTTCTGCTCAATGAGCGAGGTCTTCGTGCCATCGGCCGCCAAGAAGTGATCTACGACACGAGGCTGAACCAATCGGCCTCCGTTGGCGATCGCGGCGAAGGCAACGGCGACTTGAATGACCGAAGCGCGCACATCGCCTTGTCCAACAGCTGTGGAGAGCGCTAGACCGTGCTGAAAACCACCTTTAGTCTTTCGCTCATGATGCGCCTTTGTCGGAACCACACCGGCAGACTCCCCATTGATCCCGACGCCAGGCTTTTGACCAAACCCAAACCGACTTCCATACTCGGCCAGCACGTCAATGCCCAATTGTTCGCCCAGCTTATAGAAATATACGTCAGCCGACGCCGCAAGCGCGTGGCTTAAGTTGATGCGCCCATGCCCCGAACGCTTGTGACAGTGGAACGTTCGCTGACCAAACTCATAGGCCCCCGGGCTCTCAATGAGCGTCTGGGGGGTCAAGATCCCTCGATCCATGGCAGCAAACGCTGTGACGATCTTGTACACGGACCCCGGGAAGTATGCCTGAACACTCTTATCGAGCATGGGGTGATAGGGGTTATTATCGATGGCCTCCTTGACGACGCGTGTCAGACGACCGGACCACTGGTTGGGATCGTAGCTGGGCTTGGAGACGAGACCGAGTATCGCGCCCGTCTCCACGTCCATCAATACCGCCGCTCCTGACTGATAGCGTCTCAAGCTATGGTCCAGTATCTCCTGAACCCGGCCATCGACGGTGAGGTGTAGATCTGCACCTCGTATGGCCGCTTCATGAGACGAGATGTCGCCCATCGCGCGGTCAACCCATCCACCTCGCTGCCGAGCACCACGGGCATTTACAGCAAAGCGCTCAACGCCATCTCGGCCGCACAGCTCGCTCTGATAGCGTCGCTCTAAACCAAACCGGCCGATCATCGAGCTGGCGGTCCGCGATGTCCCAGGCTCACGCAGCTCGGCTGCCGTAGGCTTCCCTAGATAGCCAAGCAGGTGTGCACCGACCGCACCCATGGGATACTCACGCTGGTACCGAGTTTGAATCGCTAAGCCGTCGACGCGAGCCCTGAGGCTCTCCAATTGTGCGACCTGTTTTCGAGACACATCTTTGGCGACCCGCAGTGGGCGATATCTCCACATCCCTCTGGGGGCCGTGATGCGCTCTGTTAATCTCAGCCATTCTAGCTCTTCTAGCTCGAGGATCTGGCGAAGCGCCGCGATCAATCCGTCGACGTCCTCTATCTCTGACGGTGTCACCACGAGATCGAAGGTCGGGCGATGCACGGCGAGAGGGCGACCGAGGCGGTCAAAGATCGTTCCACGCTCGGCCACGATCCGCTCAGATCGAACAAAGTTACGCTGCGATGCGTCGTGTAGACTTGGACCGGCGACGAGCTGCACGTACGCCAAGCGGCCGATCAACGCCACCCCTACAAGCCCAGCCAGCAACATGAATCTAAGCGCCTGTCGACGATATGCTGCGCTAGAACGGTCGGTCTGAATTCTCATGAACGCACAGTCGCTACCACGGGCTAAAACGGCGCACACCCTAGCAAACCAAGGGCACCATTCAAATGACTGGTTTTTTTGAGGCTAGAGAGCGTCAGCGTCGACGGTCCTCAAGCGACCTCGCGCGAGACGGTCAAAGAGTGGGAACAGCAGCGGAGAGCCGATGGCGATTGTGACGAGGTGAGGAATGAACAGCGCCCCCATCCTGCCTGCGACCCCAGAGCTTCCTGTCTCGCGGGCGACCACAGCCGTGATCAAGAGCGAGACCAGCGCCCCGACTGAACCGAAGGCCGCGGCGCCAATTCCACGGTCTAATTGCAATCGTGACGTCAGCAGAGGCAATAAACACAGCAAGACAAGACCCGTGAGCCCATGAGCACCGGCCGGGCTAGAAGCGAGGCCGTCCGCGAGCAGCCCCAAGACACTTACGATGATAAGATCGCTGCTCTTAGGTGAAGAGGAGGCCAGCCAAAGCACAAAGATGATGAACAGGGGTGGTGTCCACAAGTCCAGGCCGAACGCGGCGCGTGCGAAGGTCTCTAGGACCAAGGCCAGGAGACCGATCAGGGTCGTGACCAGGGCGCTCATTTCTTACCCTTAACGAAAGCTTCGCCGTCTCTGGTCAGTCCGGTTGTGCCCAAGACAATATAGACGAGGTCCAGATCATCGAAGTCTACGGCCGCCTGGACTGATGCGTCCTGGAAGGGACCGCCCTGCGCATCGGACGCAGGTGCGACACTGCCGACCACAAGCCCTGCCGGAAACCGGCCCGCGTCTCCTGTCGTCAGTACGGACTCTCGAGAGACGATCTGAGCGCTCCGATTCAGATAGCGGAGCTTCGCCGAATATTCCGTCGGGTGACCACTCCCTACGGCGATGCCACGTACTCTACTCTTCTCAAGCACAACATCGACGGCGCTCCTAGGGTCCGTGACCAAGAGGACGGAGGCGTTGCCATCAGTCAGGTCCCGCACTTGGCCGACCAAACCACCCTGGGCGACGACGGCCATACCGACCTCGACGCCCTCAGTCGAATCCAACTCAAGGCCAACGACACGATATTGCCGACTGCGTGACCGTCTGACCACACGCGCCACTCTCAGACGAAGATCTTTTCTCGTCTCAGCGATCTCCAGGAGCGCAGAAAGCCGTTTGTTCTCTAACGCGAGGGCGTTCAGGGCGGCGATGCGTCCCTTGAGACGATTGTTCTCTTGCTGAAGATGCTCGTTCTCATCTCGCACATGGACCAAATCGACATAGTCGTTCCAGACACCCGCGACGGAGCCACCCCATCGCCCCAGGACATCATTCAGCGGGGCGGCGACTCGCTCCACCGCAATACTCACTGGCCCAGAGACTGGACCGGTACCGTCGAAGAACAGGAGGGCGACGTTGAGCGCGATGAGGATGAGACCAATGGTGTAGTGCTTACGAATATACTCTGGGCGAACAGCCATCGAAATTGGGATGTCTCAGACTAAGCTTCGACGGCGACGTTCTTGAGCAGATCTAGCTCATCCAACGCTTTTCCGCAGCCGAGGACGACCGAAGAGAGAGGGTCATCCGCAATGAGCACAGGCAGGCCTGTCTCCTCTCGCATAAGCATGTCCAGGCCACGGAGGTAGGCTCCCCCACCCGCGAGGACGATCCCCTTGTCGACGATGTCGGCGCTGAGCTCCGGAGGTGTCTGCTCAAGAGCGACTCGAACAGCCTCTATGATCGCGTTGACCGGCTCCGCGAGAGCCTGACGAATCTCATCTGACGAGACGGTGAGAGTCCGAGGAAGCCCGGCCACAAGATCCCGGCCCTTGACCTCCATGGTCTTTGTCTGACCTGAGTCATAGCAATTGCCGACGTGGCACTTAACTCGCTCGGCCATCTGGTCACCGATGAGCAGATTATACTTCCGCTTCATGTACTGAACGATGGAGGCGTCCAGTTTATCTCCACCGACTCTCACCGAACGGGAATACACAATGCCCGACAGCGAGATGACGGCGACCTCCGTGGTCCCTCCACCAATGTCGACGATCATATTTCCGCTCGGCTCGGTGATGGGCAAGCCAGCGCCGATGGCCGCAGCTATCGGCTCTTCGATGAGATACACCTCACGAGCACCAGCGGACTGAGCCGACTCGCGTACCGCGCGTTTCTCAACCTCGGTGATCCCCGACGGAACACCGATAATGACCCGCGGCTTAACCAAGGCGCTGCGCTGGTGAGCCCTCGTAATGAAGTGACGGATCATCGCCTCAGTCACGTCGAAATCAGCGATAACCCCGTCCTTCATGGGACGAATCGCCGCGATAGCTCCAGGGGTACGACCGAGCATCTCCTTGGCCTCTCGACCAACTGCGAGAACTCGTCTCTCTCCTCGAGAATCCTTTTTAACAGCGACGACTGAAGGCTCGCACGAGACGATGCCTTTGCCTCGGGCGTAGATAAGCGTGTTGGCTGTGCCTAGATCTATCGCGAGATCGTTACTGAACATGCCATATACAAAGTCGAACAACATGGGCGTTTTTCGATGTAGGGAAAGGTCCGCGGTTGTATAGCAAAGCGATCGATCGGGGGCAATATGTAATCACCTACAAATTGACGAAAAAATGCTACGGCTTGACCACTGGTCTCCTGTCCCATAGGATGCCGCGTTCAAAAGAGCCCTGCGCGGATGAGGAATTCGTCCATTCGGGTGGGAAAAACCACTTTGCAATCAGAGAATTGAGCCATGCTGACGGACTTACGCGAGAAGTCGCAGAGCTTCCTAATCTATATCCTCTTCGGGATCTTGATTATCGTTTTTATTTTCTTCTTTGGGCCACAGGCTGAAGGATGCCAACCAGGGCAACCGCAAAGCCGTAGCTTATCGGGGTGGGCCGCCAAGGTGAACGGAGAGGAGGTCTCCATTCGCGAGGTCGAAATCTCAGTTCGACGACAGGCCCTTATTCAGCAAGACAGCGCTGACGACGCAGAGTCGCTGGCCCGCTTACGTCGCGAGACGGTACAGCAGGTCATCGATCAGGCCCTACTTGAGCAGCAAGCTCGACGAATGGGCCTGGCGATTGGTGAGAAAGCGTTGTCACAGTACATAATCAGTAAGGAGAACCCCGACTATCCGCTGTTTACTGATCGTGAAGGAAACTTCATCCCGAAGAACTATCGCGACCAGCTGACCCAGCTGCTCCGAGCGACTCCCGAGGCATATCGACGAGCGAAGCGACGCGAGGTCCTCGTTAATCGCTATATCCGTTTCTTGTCGCAACAGGTTGCCGTGAGTGATGCGGAGCTTAAGTCTGCCTACGATCTCGCGACTCGGACTTGGAATATTGAGTTCCTCAAGTTCGCCGCGACTGACTATGCCAAGACCGTGGCAGAGCCGACGCCCGAGGATGTAGCGACGGCCTCCAAGGCGCGAGCGAAAGACATCGAAGCTTACTACAAGAAGAACGCGGCCAAGTATAATCGCGAGGCTGAGTTCAAGATTAGCCGAGTCCTGATCAGACGCCCAACTGACAAGAAGGACACAAAGGGCCTGGCTGAAGCCAAGAAGAAGGCTACGGACGCACTCGCTAAGGCTAAAGGCGAAGGCGCTGACTTCGCCGCTGTGGCCAAGGAGCTGTCCCAGGGTTACTACGGTAAGGATGGTGGAGACATGGGCTGGCAGGGTAAGAAGAACACCTCACCAGATGACTTCGCTGTCTACTCCAAGCTCAAGGCGGGTGACATCTCACCCCTGCAAGACACGTCCATTGGCTTCTGGTTCGTAAAGGCCACTGACATTAAGCCAGCTGTGAAGAAGCCGCTCGCTGATGTCACGACGGAGATCGCGACATCTCTTCTAAAGACTGAGGGACAAAAGGCCGCCGCGCGCGCTGACGCCGAGGCTGCACTGAACACGCTTAAGTCGACGGGAGCGCTGGCAGCGCCAGCTGCCGAGGGCGCCGTACCAACCACATCTGTTCAGAGCACCGGGCCCGTTCGTGAGAACCGCGCCGTCTGGGACTTGTTCCCAGGGCTTGGCCGTAGCGAAGTGCTCGCTCGAAAGCTCAATGGGTTGAACAAGAAGTCACCTATCGTAGGTGAGCTGCTTGAGGTTGGGGACGCGTTGGTCGTAGCTAAGCTTAAGGAGCGCGTTGACCCGGACGCGAAGAAGTACGCTGAGGCTAAGGGCGATCTATCCGATAGAATGCGCGCTGAGCGCTCACGACAACTGTTCGGAAATTGGCAGGCGATCGTTTTTGGACCGACGAGCCAACGGGAGACCTTCCGTAAGTTCAGCGGCGGCTCGATGCTCGGAGGCCTAGCCAATAAGGCATCTATCGAGATCAATCAGGAGGCGTTCCCTGTACCGTCCAAGACGGCGACACCTCCTGGTCAGCCTGGTCGCTAGGACATCAGCCTGGCGGCTCGAGCTCAATACTTTGTGCTAAGCACCACATCGTATTGAGCTCCTTCAAACCAAAGTACCCACCCCGAATCAGCTCTCCCTTGAGCGACCAAAGCCTCTGAACATTGTCAGGGCGGCCGTTAAGGGACTCGTGCTGCATAAACGGGCCGAAGGTGCTGACGATCTTCCCACCATCACCGCGCACGTACGCCTGACCAACGGTCTCGACCCAATGGGCTGCGCGCGTCCTGTCTACATACACCTCGACCACTGCGTCGATATGGCTGGACGCAGACGGCGACGCGGACGCGGATTGACTAATCGTGCCCGACATCGTGATCGGACTCCCAGAGGTCTGTCCCATCACTTGGTAATCTAAGATCCGGTACTCCCCCGACTTTCTGCGTGGCGCTAAGCATCGAAGAAGCCAGATCGTCTCGTCCTGGGGAGACCCCATGACAGGTAAGTCGAACCAGCACATCTCGTTGGCGGGCTGAACTTGAAAGTCGCGCACGTGCAGCGGGGCTGGATCCAGCCTGAAGGCACTCACGGGGATGAGGTTGGAGGTCAAGCTGATGCCAAGGCGCCCCTTGAAGAAGCGCCTCGAACGCTGTCGCTCCAAGCACAGCGTTGCGTCTTGGCACCAACGATCTGCGCCTACATAGAATCGCCCGCCACACATCAGGGCGACTTGCCCCAAGAGTCGATAATCGAGCATGTGACGCGTACCGAAGATATCGGCGCGGACATCGAGATTCCGAAGCGCCTCAACACGCTCCCCGAGTCGATCACCATTCTCAAGGGTAGAGGTGGACACGAACAAGAAGAGGTGGCAGTCCTCAGCGCCAGACCCTTCTATCCACTGACTGAATCGCCCGAGTCCGGCTGAAAGAGTGGTGACGGGCTGAGTAATCTCAGCCGCCGGTTTAAGCTGGCCATCGCCATCAAGGAACACGATGCCTAAGTCATTTGCTAACGAGTCAAGGACATCTGCAGGTGGCTCACCGACGAGCACACCAATGACCTGCGCTGGGTGGGGCGCCTCTTCGACGAGGTCCTGTCCTCGAATCGTCAGAGCTACAGACACCTCGACATAATCTTCCGAGACCGGCGCCACAGGCGGGTTGACTCTGACGTCGAGAGAGAGATGTTTCCGTACGGTCACAGGCCCACTCCCTCATCTTCTGGAGACGTGAAACCAAGCACGATGCAACAGATGTTGTCACCACCTCCACCACGATTAGCAGCGACCATTAAATCAAACGCCGCTGTTCGACAATCCGGAGCCGCTTCAACGATCTGACGAATGAGCAGCTCCGAGTCCTCCTCATCAAAGCCAGCGTAGTCGGTCACACCATCAGAGCAGAGCACCAAATAATCATTCGGCAACATCCGCATCTCGAAGAACTCGGGCTGAAGGGGCACAGGCACCAGGTCTCCCTCTTGATTCCGCTCGAACTCTCCAACACATTGCACGAGAGCGTTGGCGCCGGGTACCTGCCTGGCCACGCTCGGAGCGCGCCCGTTTCGGATCAGCTGCGTCTTCAGGTTGTGGTCCACCGAGAGTTGGGCGATGTGTCCGTCACGAATGAGATAGATTCTGCTATCTCCAATGTACGTAAACGTCGCTCGATTCTTCTCGAGCAAGAGGCCCACGGCCGTGGCGGCCATGATCCCTGTCGGCGCCTCGGAGGACAGCGGTAGCTCGGGAGACACTCGGCGGCCGATCTCGGCGTTCGCGTCATCCAAGACACCCGCTAGTAAGGCAAACCGCCCAGCAGAATCCTCTGGCAACTGGTTCTCAACGGCGGTCAGATCGCTGTCCGCGATGACCAACGTATCTTCTGCACCATCGGGCATCGTCGGAGCCCTCAAGTGTTGAGAGAGCATCTCAGCCGCATCGCGAACGCATGCGCTGGCCACATCCCCCGTGCCAAAGTGCGAGATGCTCACCCCGTCCGTTACAAAGAAGACACCCACACCAGACAGCTCATCCAGATGATAGAAGTAGTTGTCCTGATTGACCGGAGAGTACAGCCCCTTAATGAGGCCGATATGTATCTCTTGGCCCACGTCTACCTCTAGGGTGCGTAGGCCAATGTTCGCTCGATCATCCGCTGTCTCTAGTGCGTCACCGAGGGCACGCGCCATCTCACGAGCCGACTTGTAACGTCGGTGAGATGACACCGCGGTCGCTCTCTGCGCGACCGCCGTCAACATCGGAGCGATCTCGTCGTGGTACGCTCGAGGCGCGGGCAAGGTCTGCACCCTCGCCGCACAGTCCCGCAGGGGTACCACGCGAGCGATAATGCTGTAGAGAACACAGCCCAAGAAATAGACGTCGGTCCCGAAGACAACCTCACCACCGCCCCGACCATAAAGCTCTGGCGCCGCAAAACCGTTACTGACCCCCCGACAAGAGGGCGCTTCAGGTCCTCCATACTCACGTACATGGGCGGCCGCGGTGAGCAGGCAGTTCCCCTCGCTATCGAAGACAAAGGCGTCTGGACCCGGTCCTCCCAAGAAGAGCTGATTGTCGTGTAGATTTGCGACACACTCGACCAAGGGTTTGACCCAAGTCCTCGCCAACTCCGTCGCGCAGTTCTCTCGTCTCTCAGACACTGCCGCGGCGATGATGTTCGTTAAGCTCCGGGCCCCCTCAAAAGAGAAGACCTCCAGTGGCTGTTTTCCTGAGCTGCCGGTCGCCACTGGTGCCCGCATGACGGCGCCGGAGCGCGCCCGGATAAGCACGCGCTCCCTCTGAGCATCTTCATCGGGATAGAGAACCAACTCATAACGTTCTCCTGTCGATGCTTCGACGAGATAGCGCTCACAGCGCTCAGGCGCGCTCAAAGAATGCACAACGTTGACGACGCCCAGCGTGGTCTTAAATGCGTGCATTCGATCTAAGGTGATCTCCGCAGCTAGGCCGTGGTCGCTTGCTTGTTGAAAACCGCAAAGCCCACAAACAGCTCCGACAATACTCGCGCCACAGTTCGCGCAGGACCGAGTATTCTTGATGGAATCCGTCGACACTTCTACCCCTGTAACTCGGCCACTTCCCAAAACTTCGGCTAAGCACCTTTGACGTTACGCGCACATGCCCACACGGGCAATACAATAACCAGACGCAATCAAAGTCTGTTCCTCACGTCTCACGTGAGAATGACATTCGATCCTTTACGTTAGGGATGTGTTCTCCGCGATTGTCGGCGCGAAGGACCGTGAAGAAGAACGTGGTCCCCTCACCCAAGACACTCTCGACCCATATACGGCCATGATGAAGATGAATCAACTCACGACAAATGGGGAGGCCGAGTCCCGTTCCGAGGGGTCGTCCAACGACCGTCTCTTCAACCTGCCTAAACTTCTCAAAGACACCGTTGACCTCATCTGGCGGAATCCCGCGGCCGGTGTCCGCAACGGAGACGGTGACATACGCATCATCAAAGGTAATCTCAACATCGATGGAGCCGGACTCCGTGAACTTTGTCGAGTTGCTGAGCAAGTTGACCATGACTTGGGCCAATCGATCAGCATCGGCCCAGACCATCGGAAGGTTTTCCGCAACATGCGTCTCGAGAAGAAGACCCTTAGCGCGCCACAAGGCGGCGGTTGAAGCGACCGCTCCATTGACGACTGGCGCGAGGTCAGCCTCAGCCATTTGGAGTTGCATCCTCCCCGCCTCGAGCTTACTCAAATCCAGGATATCATTAACCAATCTACCAAGACGCTCCCCCTCAGAGACCATCACATCCATATCATCTAGGATCTGCTGGAACGCGATTCGGGCTTTATGTGGAGCCGCCTCAAGGTGGGGACCTAAGTGGCGTACAAGCCGACGTTTATTGAGCTTATTGAAACCGATAATGGAGGTGAGCGGCGTCCGCAATTCATGGCTGACGGCGGCCAGAAAGCTCGCCTTAAGATCCTCAAGTTGGCGCTCATTCGTTACATCACGCTTATGATTAAGGATCGCCCTCACTTCACCGTTCTTACCTAAGAGTGGGTAGGTGTTGATCCGGGTGATGGCGTTTCCAAAGACGCGATGCTCGACCGCTACGGAGCGCTTCTTGGAGTAGGTCTGGCTCGCAGGACAATCATCACACATAGAGTCGCGCATCCGGAACGCTCGATAGCACTTCTTGCCAACCACGTTCCGCCCAAACATTGAGCGCGCCGCTCGGTTCGCCTGAAGCACGTCGCCGTTGAGCCCCAAGACTGTGATGGGGTCCTCCATCGCGTCGAAGAGATCCTGGAAAACCGCCGCGGACTCGGCCGCCTTATTCATCGCGTCCTGTAGTCGCTGGTTCAGCTCATCGATCTCGCTGGAGTCTCGTACGAGGAGCACTACGCCGGTCAAATCATTATTGGCGTCGTGTAATAATGCTCCGCTGACCAAGAGCGAGACAGGCTGACCATCCCGCGTCTGAAAGTCGATCTCGAAAGGCCCGCTAGATCCGTCGAGAAGCTGTCGATACCAAAGGGGCATCTGGATCCCTGCGAGGGTCTCTAGACCACGACCAATAGGACCAAAAGAACCATCAAACTTCAGCACTTTAGAGAAGCGTTTGTTCGACAGAGCCACCACCCCGTTTGCGTCGAGCACCACGAGGGGCTCTGGGATGGCGTCGATGACGTTCTGAAGAAAGCGCCGGTCGACATTGACCTCTTGGGCGAGGATGAGGTGGGCTGAAAGTTCGTTGATAGCGCGCTTAAGCACCGCCGCCTCATCATCATCATGGACAGACAGACGCCCGTCTAGGTCGCCCCTGCTCGCCCCGCGCACCCAATCCAGCGTCTCATTCAGGGACTCTCGAAACCGCTGAGCGACAAACCAAATGATTCCGGTCGCGATCGTGGCGAGACCGCCACCGACGATTAACCCGACCAGCCAAACAGGAAGACCAAGCTGATCACCTAATAGCCAGGCAGGTACGGCTGCGATGATTGGACTAATGACCGCCGTCGCGACGAGCAGACGGTAGATACGCCTAAAGAACGGAAAGCTATCGTCCGCTGAGGGAGACCGCGCTGATCGGTCATGGAGGCTCAAGGATCGTCACCCTGCATCGACATTGATCCCCAGAACGTCCTGCGCTAGATCGACGATTTGGTCCGGATCGAAGGGTTTGGTCAGACATGCGTTGGGTGAACGCCCTTCGGGAAAGTCAGGCAGCTGCCCCTTCGCCGTCAGAATGACCACGTGCACATGGCTCAATTCGGGCGCTGACTTGATCTCAGTGCAGACTTGTAGTCCATCCATCCCGGGCATCATCAGATCTAAAAATAATAGATCTGGCTTGAGCGTTCGCGTCGCCTCGAGCCCTTTTAGACCATCTTCGGCGACGTGGATCTCCACCCCCTCAAACTCAAAATCCTCGAGAGTCCGTCGCAATAAGAGACGAATGAAGTTCTCATCGTCGACAATCAATATTCGCTTAGCCATTGCCTCGGGGTCCTAACATACTTTCAACCTAGCCGTTGACCCGTGTCCCGGCGACCAAAGACGTCGGTAGCGTCACGGTGAAGATGCTCCCCACACCCTCCTTGCTCTCCACCTCAACACGACCGCCATGATAATCCACAATACCTCGAACGAGGGCCAGACCCAAACCCGTGCCCTCCTTTTGATGTACGACGTTCTCAACTCTATAGAATTTGTCGAAGATATGGGGCAGGAGCTCTTTCCTGATTCCTATGCCAGTATCAGCGATGGCGACGGAGATCTCTCGATCAGTCGCGGTCAGAGTCGCTGTCACCGAGCCTTCGTCTGTGAACTTTATGGCGTTCCCTATCAAATTGATGAAGACCTGTGACATCCGAGTTGGGTCGATGTTGACTCGCGCGTCCTGCTGAACGTCGAGATTCAGACGAAGGGACTTGGCTTTAGCCTGAATCATCAACAGCGCTACGACTTCGGATAGGATCCGACTGAGCTGCGTGAACTCCAGGTTGTAGTCCATATGCCCAGACATCAACTTTGAAACATCCAACAGGTCGTTGATGATGATGATCAGCTTGTCCGATTCATCGTTGATGATGCCGACAAACTCTTGGATGACCTCGCGATCCATCTCAGGATCCTCGCGAATCGTCGCAGCGAACCCCTTAATGCTGGCCAGGGGAGTTCGGAGCTCATGACTGACGTTAGAGACAAAGTCGCTCTTCATTTGATCGATAGCACGCAGCTCATCGTTGAGGGTCTCCAGAGCCTGATTCTGCTCGATTAGCCCTTCGATGCGCTTGCTGTTCTCCAGAGCAACACCCGCCTGACGGGCCACCGCCTTGATGAGCTTCTCATCGGCGGCCGTGAAGAAGCCCCGCTTCTTATCGAACAGCGTAATTTCACCGATCCGACCCTGAGGCGTATTGATCGGCACCGTCAGTGTTGATGCCGGGTCGGTAATTCGAGTGCCATACTTGACGCCTTCGCCGAGGGTCACGCAAGCGCCGCGGGCGCGCACAACTTTAGCGCTCTCGGCGATGAGCAGAGCGCAGACATCTTCAACCTGTAGACCAGACCTAAAGACGTCACCTAATCGATAAAGGAGATTGACCTGTCGATAGAGTTCAAGCACCTCTTGAGAGAGCTGCTCGACCTGCTTCTGGCTGTTAGCCAGCTCGCCTCTTTGATTCACATCTGAGCTGTCTGATGTCACCCGTGCCCCCGCGGAGATAAAACACCCGCCCTCGCCCTAGGCTACGACGGGTTGGGGGCCGTGTCATTAATCTGCTGGATCAATGGCGACCTTATTCGATGGCCCGGAGCGACGCTTCCCGTTCTGTCCAACAGAGTAAACATTGACGACGGTTCGGTGACCCTGCGTGTCGATGCGAGCCGTTGTACCATCTATACGTAGGTCAAACGTCTCGACTAGATTGCCATCGTCGCCCTGCCTGAGACCAGAAACGACGTAATGCACCGCTGCCTCTACGACGCCCCACGCGATCACACCGACGTCGCCGTCAACACGAACAAGTCGCACATTCGGCGCGGGGAGAAAGCCTGTCTCACGTACCTCGGACATTCCATCATCGATTGGGCGAAAGCCTGTCTCGCGAACAAACCGGGGGTCCTCATCATCACTATCGGCCTCGGAGTTTCCTACGAGGTCTCGGCTCTCCGACTTGTCCAGCCGGTGACGCTGAAGCTTATCTTGAGGTGTGTTTGCGGCACGTTGAGCCTGGTCCGCACCAAGGGCGGAGGCCTGCGCTCCCGGATCAAGCTCATCACTTTGGCCTTCCGAGTGCTCTGCGCAGCCGAAAACGAAGACCGCCGCTACCATGAAGCACCCCCAATAGAGGGCCCGAGAAAAAGACGTGTTCATCAGTCGTCCTCCCTCAAAGTTGCGCCCGCATACACGCTGTATATGCCGGAGTCCTCGTCATCTCGACTCGCCTTCGCTTCAAGCTCATTGGTGCGCTCTCTGATAAACGAGAGCAGCTCGTCTCTAAAGGCCTCTACGTCTTCTTTCTTAGCGCGAAAGGTAAAGGTTCGAGCCGCGGCTTCCGCTGGATTATCGGAGAGGAAACGTCGCCGCATCGTCTCAGTGACCGCCTCTAGATGCTCGTAGAGTGCGTCGATGCGACCTTCCCAGTCTCCCTCGCTGTACAGGTCGTGATGGCAGGTCACGATCTCATACATTGGACGACCACCCGGACGCGCAGGAATCTCCTGTATCCGCCCTTCTCGAAGCAAGGCCTCTACGGCCAATCGTGTGCTGTCAAACTCATTGCAATGCGGCAGGCTCTGAGCCAGCTCATCCATCGTCGACGGCGCCAAACGGAGTAGGTCTTCAACCCGCCTCATCAGGTTTGTCTCCGTCTGATTGAAGAATCCACCCTTGTTGAAGCGCGCCGAGAGCGCCTTCACTGTGCGAGTGGACTTACCGAAGATCAGCGAGATCAGGTTGATCGTCGAGTGCTTCCGCTTGGCCTCTTGCCAAAGCGCAAGCGTCATCATGTCCTTGACGGTATCCAGAGGATAATTGAAGTGGACCGCCATCTTCACCGCCGGATAAAAGGAGGCGAAAAGAATACGCAGCACGTATTCAGGATAGGGGATCCGCTCCGCGTTTAAGTCTGGTGCACCTTGGTCCATAACGTCTTCGCTTTCAGCATTGCCCGAGAACTGAGTGCGTTAGTCTAACCAGTTTTCTAGGTCCGTGCACGAATTTCACTCTGTTAACAGAGATGCCTACATAGCCCTACAATAGACATATTGGAGGGTATCTCTGCTGGTCTTCTCTCTAAGGGACGGTCCCAAAGGGATCTAAATTACAAACATTTTGATCGCCAGAGATCGCAGGCGCTATGCGGACGATCGCTCATTTGCTGACAATGTCTTCCCTAAAACCGCCCGCAGAAAGTTCGCGCAATGAGATGCCTGGATCTAGTATCTGGACCGTTTGAGACTCGGAGTTCTTACTATGTCCCGACCCGACCCAATGACCATCGCTCGACGACCCATGGCGCGCGCCCAGGGCAAGATCGCGCTGTCGGGCCCCAAGCAAAACGCGGCCTGCTCTACGACGCTGTTCGACAAGGATCTTCTTAACCTCGACGCCCTATATCGGCTCGTCGAGCGAGCTGACGTAGTGAGTGAGGGCCGGGTGGAGTCCATCAACGGTCACGACCGCTTCTTTGGCTCTACGATCCTCACCTTCGACCTCCGAGAAGCACCTGTCGGTGATCAAGTAGACGACACCGTCGCTGCGCGCCTGGTGCAAGCGTTGACGATCGATGATCGTGCTCAGCGAGTGATCGACGCGCGAGTCTTCAGAGAGTTAGCCCGTTTACTGGGCACAGAGACCTCCGTTGACTTCGAGGCTCAGAGCCGTACAGTGCATTCGGGCACCGTCATCCGTATCGTCTCTGACTTCGAGAGCCCGCTCTCCAGAACGGGTGTCGTCGCTCATTGAGGGCCACCCCAAGCTGTGGTCTGGATAACTGAAGCCGAAGCGATAAGATCGAGATGTATACGACTAAGGACGTGAGCCGGCTCACAGGAGCGTCATTAGAGCAGCTCCGCAGATGGCACAGGAGCGGACTGCTCCAAGCTGAGCGTCAGGGGCGAAGGCTGATGTACGGCTTTCGTGAGCTCGTCGCCGCACGCGCCGCTCTGGCGCTCTTCGACCGAGGGGTTCGACAAGCCGCGGTTCGAGAAGCCGTTGAAGCGATCAGAGACTGGCGACCAGACATCGATCAGCCTGTTGGCGCGCTCAAAGTGCTCACCGAGAGTAATCACCTCGTGATTCAGTTGGACGATCTCAATATAGAACCGGACTCGGGCCAACTGGTCTTTGGTCTCTCCGTCGATCGGGCGGGCCAACGGCGGCATCAAGTCTTGGAACTCGGGATAAAGACTCCCGAACCAACCCCATCAATCACCGTCGACCAGCTCATGACCGAAGGACTTGAAGCCGAGGCGAGCGGAGCGACGGAGCGGGCAGAGACCTGCTACCGGAAGGTCCTGAGCCTAGACCCTAAACACCCAGGGGCCCTTCTCAACTTGGGTAACCTCGTGTTCGCTGATGGTCGCTTCCGTACCGCGAGCGAGCTCTATCGAGCGGCGACACGAGTCGCGCCCGGATATGCATCAGCCTGGTACAACTTAGCGAACGCGCAGGATGAAATGGGTGACTCCAAAGCCGCCATCGAAGCCTACCGCCAAGCCCTCAACTTAGATGAGAAATACGCAGACGCTCACTTCAACCTCGCGCTCGCATTAGAGAAGCAGGGCCAACGTCCAGAAGCACAATCACATTGGCGAGCATATTTAGACCTAGAGCCCGAAGGACCCTCCGCCGTCATCGCACAGGCGTTTCTTGGAAGTGAATTGTCTACATAGGCTTCGCTACCGGCCGTACGAAGATGTCGGTGCTCACAAATTGCGACGGTACCCACGCCGTGATACTTTCGTGCCGGCGGAATATTTTACGCGTTGAGGATGAGGCCGCGCAGGCGCTCCCCTTCTTCGCTATTGCTCCCGGCCGAGTGCGGCTAGTTTTCCACGGAGAGTGTCGAGTTGAGAGGCAATCATCCCTGTTGGTCACCTTCTGATGACGGTGATGGAGGTGGAGCGCGAATCGACGCTGATGCGTTGGTTGGAGAGCTCCTCGTAAATCGTTACCGAATTGAGGAGGCGGTGGCTCAAGGCCCCGTCGCGACGGTTTTCCGTGCCCGTGATGACGAATCTGATCGCGACGTCGCGGTCAAGCTCCTTGAACCCGTCATCGATCCCGAGGGTGAGACGGCTCGGAGCATGGTCGCTGATGTTGAGAAGGCGGCCGACATCCAACACTCGAGTCTGGTCCCTGTGACGGAGATCGGTCTCCATCACGGAGAGACGATCTTCGTAGTTGAGCCGTTTGTCGCAGCCGAGACCGTCGCGGACAGGCTCGCTGATGATGGTCCCTTCAAGCCTCGAGTGGCCATGCGGATAGCGCGCGAGGTCTTCGATGCTCTAACCGCCTTGCACAGCCATGGGCTGGTTCACCTCAATATTAAGCCGGAGAACATCTTCCTTGTCCGCGACGCGATGGGCACGGAACGAGCTGTCTTGTCGGGTACGGCTCTCCATCACGTGATGGGACTAAGTGAAGCGAGTCAACGGGACCCTTCGGGCTGTCGGGCTCGGCCTGAGTACATCTCCCCTGAAGCGGTCTCTGGAAGACCGATGGATCTGCTGAGCGATGTATATCTCACGGGTCTGGTTCTCTACGAGATGCTCTGCGGTCGCCCCGCGTTCTCCGGATCCGACTTCCGCAAGACGGCGCGCAGACATGCCATTGAGCGTCCTCTGAGCCCAAGGATCGTCCGCAGGCAAGCGCAGATCTCAAAGGCGCTAGACGCCCTCGTTATGCGTTGCCTGGAGAAGACGAGTAGCCGCCGATTCGGCAGCGCCGAAGAGGCCTCCCTTGAACTCGCTCAGATCGCAAACAGCGATGATTCATCGCGCAACCGTACGTCATTGAACTTTCGCCCCGTGTCCACCGAGATCCCGCCTTCGGTTGAGGCCGTCGACAGCGGCAGTGACGAAGATCCCGATGCGCCTTCAGAGATTCCGCCAGAGGCGATGGAGACCTCGCGCTCAATGGAGGCGATCGACTCGGAGTCCGACAGCACATCATCCGAGGAAGAGCATCAGCAGGCTCCAGAAGATGAGCCGCCCGTTGAGAGCAAAACTCCTGATCCATCGGCTGACACAGATGACGCGGTCGCCGCTGTCGAAGAACCCAAGATCATTGTCACCGACCCGAAGATGCGCGCGATGACGCAGCCGCTGGTGTCCAGCGCGACGCGGTCTCCTGAGCAAGGCGGAGGGTCAACGGAAGAAGAACCGGAGGGTGATAATCAGACCATTCGGCTGAGCAGCTCTCACGATGGTGAGCCAGCTCCAACGCCAGCGCACTTCAGAGAGACCGGACAGTGGTTTGTCGAGAGCGTCGAGGAGCTAGAGGCACACAACCCTCACCTTGCTGAGCTTGAGGAGCTGAATGTACCCAAAGACCGAAACCTGCTTCCATGGGTGATGGGTGCGCTCGCCCTCGTAGTTGTCGCGGTCTTTACCTTCTCGGAAGAGCCAGAAGAGCCCGCCTGGAAGGCGCGCCTTAATTCGGCCAAGAAGACTGTAGATAACCAATCAGCCCCCCAAGCCAAGACAATAGCGAACAAGGGCGCGGCGGCGACTGCAGCCAATCAGGGCGACGCTGCGGCCCCGGTCGCTAAGACCGCTCAGGCCGACGCGGCGGTCGTAGAGAATCGAGAGGCTAAGTTTGAGCAGCTCACCAAGACGGTGAGAACCGCGATTTCATCAGAATCTTGGACCGGTAGCCCGACCTCAGCCGTCGCGACCTTAGATAAGCTTCGAGCGCTTGACCCTAAGCATCCCAGTCTAAACGCTCTGATAGGCGAGGTGAACACGAAGCTTCTCGCCCAGGCCAACAGTTTGCTTAAGGCTGGCGACTTCTCCGGCGCGGCGCAGAGCGCCCAGACGGCGCTCACGGTCGTCCCTGAGTCTGTCGTTGCTCAGAGGCTCCTAAAGTCTATCACCGCGGCTGAGAAGCGAGCAGCCGCGA
>CALELH010000380.1 GCA_937902595.1 uncultured Myxococcales bacterium | reverse complement strand
CAAGCCCACAGAGCCCAATGAGCGGTGAGCGCAGAGGGACCGCGGTAGCCTCATGGATGGGAGGCACAGAACAGGTCCATAACATCGCATATCTCGAGCCTCTACCTGGCTATCTTTGGAGGATGTCCATCGGTCAGCGCAGCGGCCTGCGATACGGCCCTGACGCACTCACGATGCCCGGATATGAGGACGAACTCCCTCTCTTTGAGCGGGGTGGCCCCTGGGCCGAACCCCGACGCTGTTATGAGCTACCGACAGGAGCACGGCTACTCACCCAGAGGGAGGCCTATGACCTCTACGTGCGTATAGTCCGGGAGACTCTGTGGTTTGATGTAGACCAAACCCCTGGGGTGAGGACGACCGTGGGCATACGGGGCGCCTACCCGGGCACCTTTGACTGGCACGGTGATGAGGCGAACAGGTTTAACGACACGATCGTGCTGCTGTGGCGCGACAGCGACGACCGGCCACACGTACGCGAGTTCCCGGTGAACACAGGCACTGGCGCATACAACTTTGGCTACCACTCGAGCTCGTCGCTGCTGCCCAACCGCCACTATCCGTATGAGAATAGTTGGCATCGGAGCTACAACGCACTTCGGATGGACTTGGGTAGCTATGCCGTACGTGACGACGCCAATAAAAACGGTCACTGGGACGCCGATCGTAACGGATGGCTCTCCGGCGGAAATGATGATCACGATCGGCAAGGCAGTGGTCACAATATCCATATGGGATCCGTAGATGGAGATCTTAAGGATGTCCCCGTGAATCGTTGGTCTGCGGGCTGTCAGGTGATCCCCGGTAGCGATAATTGGACCGAGTTCATTGGGAACGCTTGGACGAACCTAGGCAATCGCGTCGACTACTATCTCATCGACGCACGGGATGTCTCATCCAACACCTGGGCCCCCTGCGATGGGCGCGATGGAACCCACGAGTGTCCACACCAAGTACTCACGCTCCCCTTCGAGCACTCGGACGACACCTCGACGTCACATCAGAACTTCTTCGACAGCTACAACTGCTCCGACGCCAACGAAGGCGGTAACGAGCGAGTCTACGTCTTGAATGTGCGTGAGACCGGCACCCTCTCTGTGAGCGTGGCGGCGGAGGATGAAGATCTGAGCGACCCTGATGTGCACCTCCTCTGGGGAGATGATAATGACGCCTGCCTGGCCCGTGGACACCGAAGCATAGAGCGCCGAGTCTCACCTGGTCGATACGTCATCGTCGTAGACACGTGGGTGAATGACAGCGGGACCGCCTTACCCGGCGCGTACACCCTCAGAGTTGATCTAAATTAGTCTGACGACTCGGCCGAGCGCGCCGCCTCCATATCTTCGATCCGCGCGGTGAGTTTCTGAACTGTCTGGGCGAGCTCCTCAACGGTCTTCTGTAGAGCAGCGTCGGGCCCGCCTTGACCACGCTTCGCCAATGCACCTGACATCTTCCTGAATCCCGGTCGCCACTGGGGCGCTAGGCGCGCGCCCATGCGGTCAATATGCGCAGCCCCTTGAGGGTCACCAATGGTCACGAGCGCGCTCGCTGCGGTCATACAAAAACGAACGCCTTGTCCCTCCGTCGCGTCGATGATCGCCTCACGGGCTTGAGAACGAGCAGTCTCATCGAGCCAACGCGTGGACTCAGCGAGCGCGACCGTTGTCATCATGCCGACCTGTGGGACGTCGCCACCTCGTCGAACCCGCTCTAGTAACATCTCGAAGCCGGCCCGAGTACGCGTCTTACCCAGCGCGACATGGGCCTCTCTTCGGACCCACCCCCACCACGACATCTCATCTGCATAAGAGGCGATCTGCTCAAGCTGCTCCTCCCCACGTTGCGCACCGAGGGATCGTAGCGCTGCCCCCTTCGCGAGATAGGGGCGCCCTGGCTGCGCGAGCCACTCAGTCAGCGCCTGCGCTACGGAGCCTTGGCGGTACTCCCCACACGCAGCTGTCAGGGTCTGCATGACCCGCGGCTCGGCCTCTTCTAGGAGCAGCTTGGAGAGCCCCTCTGCGGCCACGAGGGTTCCGGCGGCGCCGAGGCTACGTCCCATCACGATCCGCACGCCGAAGTGCGTCTCCTCTGCGTAGGCGTCGATCACAGCCTGTACACCGCGTCGCCCGCCGGCCTTGGTCAGAGTCTCAATCGCGTGGATACGACCGTTGATCGTGGGCGCTTTCAGCGCCGCGATGAGTAAATCCTCACCTGGATTGAAGTCCAAGGAGTGCATCAGCTTCATATCGGGGTCGATGACCACCGCGGTGGGCGCAGCCTCGACCGGGATCACGAGCGTATGACGCCCACCATCCATGGCGAGGACGTGGGTGGTCCAGTTTCCGTCAGCGTCTCGAAGCCCGATCTCAAGCTCGAAGTCAAAGTAGCCGATCTCCGGACTCTCGCCCGCCTTAGACTTTTGCGTCTGCTCTACCACAACGGTGGACCGACCCTTGTCCCCATCAAAGCTGTGAGACGCCTTTAACTTTGGATAACCCGCCGAGCAGATCCATTGATCGAAGAACTTAGCCAGGCTCCGACCGGATACCTTCTCTAGCTCGTGTCTAAAATCATCGGTCTCGACGACGTGCCCAGAGTAGCGCTCCAGATAGCTTCGAACCGCGGTCCAGAAGTCATCTTCACCTAATTGGTGGCGGAGCATATGAATCCGCCAGGCGGCCCCAGGGTAGAGGTGTCCATCATAGACCTGAAAGCTCGAGTTAAACGCTCGAGTCATTATGGGGCGCTGGTAGCGATTGTCCGCCTCCTGACGATACGCCCGCCGCTCGTCATACATTTGATAGTGGAGCGCGTCCGTCCCCACTGTGTCACCCAGCCACACCGACTCCATGTAGGTCGCCCAGCCCTCTTTGAGCCATGCATGAGCGAAATCACGGCAGACGACCGCGTCTCCGAAATAGCTGTGTGCCATCTCGTGCAGGTTGATCAGATCGATGAGCCATCCTCGCTCGCCATGAAACGTCTCGTCGGCGACGAAGGCGTCGTCCCAGCTCGTCAGAGAGATGTTCTCCATTGCGCCGCCCACGCCTGGCGCGGCGAACTGATAGTATTTTGGAAAAGGAAACGCGACGCCGAGACGCTCGGTCATCCACTTCATCATCTCAGCCGTGGGACCAAAGCTGCGCTCAAGATCTGCGCTCGTGTAGGGGGCGGGCGCGTAAAAACGGATGGGCACCCCGGCGTGCTCCCCGCCGTCGGCCTCAGCGAACTCTCCTACCAGCAAGCACAGGAGGTAACTCGGACAGCGCTGCTCAAGACGCCAGTGGCTCGTTACAGTTCCATCCCCATTACTGCTCTCGTCGACTAAGTACCCCGTCGCTACTCGAGCATAGGCTTCGCTCCCCCGCAGATGGATATCCATGGTCGTGCGTACGTTCGGATGGTCAACGCACGGCAACCAATAGCGCGCGCGCTCGGTCTCATGATCCGTCGCCATCCAAGTCGTTCGAGGATCTGAGCCATCCGCAGCGCCACCGAAGAACATCCCCGACATCGGTCGCGATACATGCCACTCGATGACGAGCCGGCGTCGCTCGCCCTTAGCGGCCGCCGCAGCCCAATCCACCAGCAGCTTCTCTCCGTCATGTCGCCAACTGAGCGCGTGACCATCAGCGTCGCGGACATCCTCGACATCAAAACCGACGGCGTCGAGCTCCAAATGACGCTGTCCAGCTCTGCGAGCGTCGATGGTCCAGATCGCCATCCCTGTCGCCGACCGGCTCTCTAGGTCTACTCCCAAGTGCAGCTCTAGATGATCGGGCTGAAGCCCGAGGTCCGGCGCATAGTGAAGCGTATAACCCGGGAGCGTAAAGTCTCCCCCATGCTGGGCTCCTGAAGACAGACCCTCGATGTCGGCGCGGCGATAAGACGTCATTAGACGCTCCCTATGTAAGAAATGTGAGGCCCTGCATCTATCTGTGGAGCGGGACACAAATCAAGCAGTTCCGGTGCTTTTTGACGAACTGCGACAACTTAATGGACCAGATCCTGCCCAAAGAGAGACTCAGGTTGCAATCGGAACGGACATTCGGCAGTTTTCGCCTCTCTGAGATCATAGGAGACGATCATGAACGAGCCGGTGGAGACCCAGCGAGAGAAGCTTAAGTCGGAGCTCGGCAGAGGAGAGTGGTCTCTCTT
>CALELH010000379.1 GCA_937902595.1 uncultured Myxococcales bacterium | reverse complement strand
GCTCCCCCCGTTTCCACCCTGGGCGTTATTATTGGCGCCCGAGCTGCCTCCAGGACCTGAGTTTTGTCGCCTGCCAGATGCGCCAGCGCCGCCTCCACCACCTCCGCCACGGCCGCCCGTTTGACCCGACCCTTGTGATCCGAAGCCGCCGCCGTTCCCGTTTCCGCCGTTCGCCCCCATGACTCCGTTTCCACCTCGGCCTGCCTGGATCCGTGTATTCGACAACAGGAGGTTGCTGGCCGAGTCGACAATAATGCCACCGATCGACTCTTGGGATCCGTTCACTGGTGAGAGGATGACCTCCATCTGGTCAATTTGGGTCGCTGCGACCAAATTGACCGCCAATATGCCTACACGCGAATAGGCCGTAAATACCGCCCTCGAAGCGTCTCGCGTATCGAAGCCTCGCCCAAAACCTCCGTAGAGGCGGGCACCGGAAGGCAGATTAAGCCCGCCGCCTTGATATGCGCCAGAGGCGATGGCGAGCACGTCGCGTTCTGCGTCTATAGACAGACTAAGAAGTCCGGCATGAATGGTCCGCAACGCCTCGTCCGCGGTGCGGCCGGAGTTATTGTCATCGCCGAGCGTGCTCACGAAGATCATCCGCGACGCCGTGCCGACCACGCCATCACAGTTTGTGTCCAAATTGTCAACGGGCGTGTCGTCCGCGTTAAATGCGGCGAAAGAGCGGTAATCGGGCTCGACATAGCCCATGGCTCCGCCACAGACTTTGCGGGCCCCCCAGCAGACGCCAAGTTGGTTGTCGGCGAGCGGGGGCGTCACGTCCTCATCGACGAAGCCATCGCAGTCATTATCGAGACCGTCGCACGTACGCTCATCTACTTCATAGGTCGCGATGAGGAGATAGTCGGGCTCCACTAAACCGTCCGCACCTGCACAGACTCTGCGCTGTCCCCCGCAAACCCCACGCTGCCTATCGGCGAAGGGAAGCATGACATCTTCATCCGTCTGCCCGTCACAATCATTGTCTAGGCCGTCGCACACCATCTCGCTCTCTTGGTGGCCCGCAATGGCACTGTAATCAGGCCCGATGAACCCATTGACCCCGTCGCACCGTCGTACGGAGCCGCTACACACGCCCGCCTGGTTGTCGCCCAGCGGGGGCGTAAGGGCCTCGTCTACACTGCCGTCACAATCGTTATCTTGACCATCACATGAGGCTTCGACATTTTCGTAACCCGCGCGACCTAAGTAATCTGGCTCAACGAAGCCCTGCTGCCCCGCACAGACCTGAACGGCTCCCGCACAAACGCCAGCCTGGATAAGGGCCGGCGGAGGCATTATCGCCTCGTCCGACGCCCCGTCGCAGTCATTGTCCAGACCATCACAGGTCGCCTCATTCGCCTCGTGGCCGTTCATCGCAGCGTAGTCCGGCTCGATGAACCCATTGGGACCATCACACACCTTTAGAGAACCGGAGCAGACTCCGGTTTGATTCTCTCCAGGGGGCGCCTGCAGCCCCTCGTCTTGATTCCCATCGCAATCGTTATCAAGCCCATCGCAGGTCGCCTCCACGTTCTCATAAGACACCAAGGCCCCATAGTCCGGCTCCTGTAGCCCGTCTTGACCCGCGCAGACCTTTATGGAGCCGTCGCAGACACCTTCTTGGCGATCGCCGGGGGGTAACTCGAGGGCGTCGTCGACCTGCCCGTTGCAGTCATTATCAAGACCGTCGCAGCTCACCTCCATGGCTTCGTAACCCGCGAGGCGCGGATAATCGGGCTCTACGAATCCGTCGGCACCAGCGCAGATGCGTTGAGCACCTGAACAGACACCCGCCTGGTTGTCAGCGAGAGGAGGCTGCAGCGCCTCGTCGGTCTGGCCATCGCAGTCGTTGTCCAGGCCGTCGCACGTGGTCTCGACATTCTCGTAGCCCGCGAACTGGGCATAATCAGGTTCCGCATACCCTCCGTCGCCCGCGCACACCTTCCGAGCACCAGCGCATACGCCCGCCTGTAGCTCGGCGGCTGGGCTCTCCCCGCCCTCATCGGTGATGTTGTCGCAATCATTATCAAGGCCGTCGCACGTCGTCTCCTCTTGCTCGTAGCCTTCGATGGCGGGGTAGTCCGGCTCCACATGTCCAGCGTCTCCAGCGCAGACCTGTACGGCGCCCACACAGAGGCCGACGATAAGTCGTGCGGGAGGCGGCTGGATCGCTTCGTCCACCACACCATCGCAGTCATTATCCAGGCCGTCGCATGTCAGCTCCGCGTCCACCTCGTAGGTGGCGGGATAACTACAGCCCCAGGCGCCCTCGATACACGACGGCGCTGCCCCTTGGCAGACACCCTCCTGAATACAACTCAGTTCAGCGGGAGCCGTGCTCGGATCAATGTCATTGTCAGGGACGGTGTCGCAGTCATTGTCGAGTCCATCACAACGCTCGGCGGCCCCTTCGTAATTAAGGGGGTCTTCCTCGTCGCAATCCAACCCCAGACATTCGCCTTCGTTGCCATAGCCGTCGCCGTCGGGGTCAACGCACGGAGCACAGGTCTCCTCGTCCGGGGTGCAGAGAGGTACACTCTCACCGTCGATCTCAACATCTACGCAGGAGTTCCCTTCCGGGCAGTCCTCCGTCGAACAATCTCGCGCGCATCGGGTGGACTCGCCAATCTCTATACAGCGATCGGCGCCGCCCCCACAGTCACCATCATGATTACACGGGAGACACTGAACACGGCGCGATGCGACACAGATAAAGACGGTGTCCGGGCGGGTGTTTAAGACCGGCCTGCATTCCCAGCCTTCGGGGCAGTCTTCATCTTCACGACACTGGTTCGTGCAGACGAGGTTACCCTCAGGTCCTGGTACGCAGTACCCGTAAAGGCAGTCTCGATTCTCATCGCAACCGTCCCCTGCCGCGCCCAGGTCTGGCTGTACAGTCATGTCGATAGGGACCTGCATGTCCATGGCGCCGTCTAGACCCGCGTCATAGCCTGGCAGCGCAACGTCTGGTACGGGCACGACCTCTGGGAGGCTCGAATCGTCATCGCACCCCGAGACGAAGAGAGCAGCAAGCGATAAGATGAGCGCGCCGCTGATGCGAAAGTTCATGATGGTACCTTGTCCCCTTGATGTTTAGTTCAGCATAGATAGTTTGGCCATTCTCAAGCAAGGCCCCATGTTCCTTCCGGACGATGTTTGCAGGCATGCTATAAGCGCAGAATGAATCAAGACGACACAGGTCAGCTAAAGCGGAGCCTTGGACTCACAGCCGTGGTCGCCCTCGGGCTGAACGGGGTGATCGGACAGGGGATCTTCCTCACCCCGGGGAAGGCCTCGACCCTTATGGGGCCATCGGCGGTAGTCGCCCTCCTGATCGGCGCGGTCCTTTGTTTTCTGATCGCCCTCTGTTTCGCAGAGGTCGGCAGCCGGTTCCATTCGACGGGCGGCGCCTACCTATACGCCCGGAAGGCCTTTGGAGAGTTTGTCGGCTTTGAGGTTGGCTGGATGACCTGCTGTGTCGCGATCATCGCATGGGCGACGTTGGCAAACGGGTTCACCCTTGTGCTGGCGTCCTTTGTACCGGAGGTCGGGGCTGGCGTGACCCAGAAGGTCGTCGCGGTCAGTCTCGTGGTCATACTCACCGCCGTGAACCTCTTTGGGGTTAAGTCGGGCGCCGTCGTCGTCAAGATCTTCACTGTCGCAAAACTCATCCCTCTGGCGGCGTTTATCTTGGTCGGCGCGTTCTACTTGGACGGGGGTAATTTCTCCCCCTTCGCTCCACAGGGCATGGAACCCCTCGCCCAGACGACCATCGTGCTGCTCTACGCGTATGTCGGCTTTGAGACCATGGTGGTTCCGGCGGGTGAGATGGACGATCCAAAGCGCTCGGTCCCTCTGGCGCTGTTCGTGGTCCTCGCGATCTGCACTGTTGTCTACATCTCCGTGTATATCGTCGCGACTGGCACCCTCAGTGAGTTGAGTGGAAACACCAACCCCATCGTTGTCGCCGCGACCGGCTTCATGGGTCCGATAGGTGGCAGTATTATCGCCCTTGGGATCGTCCTGTCAGTCTTTGGGACGAACTCGGGCAGCGCCCTCGTCAACCCGCGGCGCTTCTTCGCGATGGCCGAGCGCGGGGACCTGCCCCGCATCCTGTCTCGGGTCAACCCTAAGACCGGCGCCCCGGTCCCGGCGATCCTGCTGACCGCCGGAGCGACCATCGCGCTGACGGTGGCGGGCAGCTTCGAGCAGCTCCTTGTCCTCGGCGTGATCGCGCGGTTTGGCCAGTACATCCCCACCTGTCTCGCGGTGATCGTTTTCCGACGTCGCCCTGACTTTGACCCGGAGGCGGGCTACACGATCCCCTTTGGACCCTGCGTGCCGGTCCTCGCCCTCGCCTTGTGTGGTTGGCTGCTCTGGTATCAAAGCGCAGAGAAGCTCATCGCTGGAGCCGTCGCGTTGGGGGTTGGCATTCCTCTCTACTTCGTGAGTCGTCTCACTAATAAAGATTCCGAATCTGCAGATCCTGAGAGCTAGCCTCCGGAGAGGTTGCCGCCGAGGTGACTTATTGACCCCAGTCCAGAGCCGGTGGATGCAGCACCGCGCCCCCCGTTATCTCACCGCGCCATTTAGCCAAGAGAGCCTCCTTGGCTTCACTGAGCGGGTAGGTTCGGGTCACAAGTGGTGTCAACGCGCCTTCTTCCGCCCATTCGAGGAGCTGGGTCAGCCGCGGTTCGCGTATGGATGGATCGTGCTGGGTTCCAATAATCATTGGGCTTCCGAGCACCTCTAGCCCCTTCATGAGCACCAGGTTCGTAGGTAACTGGTTGGCGTTTGGCGCGCCTCTGCCACCTCGACCCTTGGCGACTAGAGGAGTGGACGCCCAGCCGACGATCAGGAATCGCGCTCCGAAGCGGCAGCACCTGAGAGACTCAAGGCTCACCGCGCCACCGACGCCATCATAGACCACATCGACACCACGACCGCCCGTAAGCGCCTTGACGTCCTCCCGGAACCGGCGGATGTCTCTGGTGTCCCCATCCGTCACCGCGACGAGGTGGTCTGCGCCGTACTCCTTGAGCGGCGCGAGCTTCTCCATTGAGCGGCCTGTCGCGATGACCGTCGCCCCAAGACGCTTTGCGATCTGGACCGCCGCGAGGCCAGTAGAGCCCGTAGCGCCATTGATCATCACCGTCTCGCCGTGGGCCAATCTCCCGCGGGTAACCAAGCAATAAAACGCGGTCTCATACCCGCCCGCGAAGTTGCAGGCCTGGTCGTAATTAAGTGGACCCGGGATACGGTGCACTGCCTTAGCTGGCGCGATCGCATAAGAGGCGAAGCCGCCCTGCTGGGAATATGGGCCCGTGGTGCGCGGACCGGTGTTGAAGCAGTCCACAAAGACCTTGGTGCCGGTTGCGCTCACCTCGCCGGGCACATCGGCCCCAGCCCAGAGGACGTCTCCACTGTACTCCAGTCCAGGGCTATAGGGGAGGGTCGGCATGTGCTGGTATTGGCCGCTCGTCATTAAGAGGTCCACCCATGAGATGGCGACGCTCTTCACTCCGATGAGCACCTCATGGGGCCTTAGGATGCTCACGTCCGGCGCGCTCTGTGACTCAACGTTAAGCCCGTGTGTAACGCCGGCCT
>CALELH010000378.1 GCA_937902595.1 uncultured Myxococcales bacterium | reverse complement strand
CTTAGGCCCAGACGCAGCCTTGAGACCAGACGCCGGGCTCGGTCATCGCCCAGATGAGCTTCCACTTGATGGACCGATGGATTTGCCCGGCGCTGATAACCTCACCGAGGTCTTAGCCGCAGGTGAGGTCCGAGCTGGTCGAGTGGACACCGACGAGGAGCGGCTGACGGGCCCTGAGGCCAACTGCCGAGTGGGTGATTTCCGGATGGATAATGCGGTCATAAGCCTCTGTATCCAAGCTGAGACTACCTTCAGCAACTTCTCTTTCTTTGGTGGTAACATCATCGACGCCCACCTGGCGGACAGGCCGGGGACTGACTCGCTACGAGAGGTCGTCATCGCTCCGAGCGTCGGTGAGGTCACCGTTGAGCGTATCGGGATCGCCCGAGATGGTACCGACGGAATCGCCGCTGTCCGTACTGTGGGTCGCGCACAGGGCGCGCTGATCATTCAAGGTGTCCTGCCCAACGCCTTTGTCCCCCCTGACTTCCTCGTGACGACCGAGTACCGCTTGTCGCCCGACAGCAACATCATCGATGTATGGACTTGGATTCACGCAGACAGGGGAGAGGGAGGCATCATCAACCTGCTGGACTTCGTATACTTCGGTGATCGAAATCGTGACTTCAAGCCGGGATTCACACCTGAAACCGTTGGAGATCCGATGACATACGTCGCCGCAGAAGGACGCGATGTCAGCTATAGTTGGTCTGCCGGTGGACAACCCTTCACTCTCTTCCTTCTGGCCGCGGTCGGCGTGCCAGGGGCACCAGTCCAGTATGAGCCCGTCGCCTTCAGCCCGGATGATATGCACCTGTTCAAGAGGACCCTCACCGTTGGAAATGACGTCGAGACCATCCGCCAACGGCCCGAAGGCGCCATAGAGGTCACTGTAACGGGGGTAGCGGATTCACGAGTAGACATCGACACTCCCGAAGGAAACGCAGTCACCCGACTTAAGCTCGACGAGCTGGGCCGTGGGACCGTAAACCTCATTCCAGGGGATTATCTGGCGAAGACACACGGCTATTCGGCGGGTGACATCGAGCTACCCTTCACCGCCGTCGATGAGGCGGTCGTAGCTCTAGAGCAGCCCGAGCCCGCGACCTTGGTGATTCGGGCGACCGACTCGAATGGGGTTCCTTTGGCCATCCGCGTCGATCTCTCCGGTCCGGCGAACCGAAGAGTCTTCGTCGTCGATGAGAAGACCGTCCAGTTGCCGGCGGGAGAGTGGTCGGTGGTCGGCACTCGGGGGTGGCACTACGACGTCGCCGAACAGGCTGTCACTCTTGCGGCAGGACAAGAACAAACCATAGACATCGAGCTTACCGAGGTGATCCCACTCGAAGGTTGGGCCTCAGGAGAATTCCACCAACACGCGAGCCCCAGCCTGGATAGTGAGGTGCCCGTAGAAGAGCGGGTCCTGTCCAACCTCGTAGAGGGGGTCGACTTCATGGTGCCGTCTGATCACGACATCATCTACGATTACGGCAGCCTCATCGAGCGTATGGGTCTCTCTGATCGGATCGCCGCGCCATTAACCGGGGAAGAGGTCTCTCCCCTCTTCACCCATATGGGCGCCTATGGAATGCCATACGACGCATACGCGGGCGCGGGCGGCGCCGTACGCCTCCCTGTTCTAGATGGCCAAGACTGGAGAGCCAAGACCGTCCCCGAGCTCATCGAGGAGATCCGAGATCGGGGTGTCCAAGCGATTCAGATCAACCACCCCCGAGCGAGTCAGGGCTACTTCGACCACGTCGGCTATGAGCCTCACGTACCACTCGACAGCTTGGATCACGAGGCGTTCAGCTCAGACTTCGACTCCCTTGAGGTGTTCAACAGCGCCGGCGACTTCTGCCGCGTCCTGGCTGATTGGCTTGGCCTGTTGAACCAAGGTCTACGGGTCACGGCGGTCGGGAATTCAGACACCCACAGCCTGAGCAGCCCCGTAGGCTACCCAAGAAACTATCTCCCTACCCTGTCTCCCGACCGGGTGGGCGTCACGGCGGATGAGATCGTCACTGCGCTGCGACAAGGCACGATGACCGTCGGCGGTGGAGCGATGATGGACTTCCCAGATGGCCCCCAGCCAGGGGAGACGTTGACCGTGGACGAGGATACGCTCTCCATTCGAGTTCGGGTACGTACCCCAAGCCACCTCTCTGTCACCAGGCTCATCGGCTTCGTGAACGCAACGCCGGTGATCGACCAAGTGATCAACAGCGCCGTCGAAGACATCACCGACATCGACGCCGTCCTCGAGATCCCGAACACAACGGACGCACACCTGGTCTTCCTCGCCCTCGGGGAAGAGCGGCTTCAGTACATTCGGCCAGGGCAACCAGTCTTCGCCCTGTCCAACCCGATCTGGCTAGACCGAGACGGTGGCGGCGTCACCCCCACGGGCCCCGCGCCAATAGACCTCCTCGAGCTCCCGTTCTGTGACTGAAAACGAACGGTTCACGACCAATCACGAAGCACAGGTATAGCCTCTCGCTTGCTGTCCTCTAGCGCCTCCCACAAAATGCCTGAAGGGCGGTCGTCAACCGGGGCAAAGCGGAGCACTCCATCGGAGAGCGCCACGAGGTCGATGGTGACATCATGCGGCTCTCGCGGTACCTCTCCGGCCTCCATCAATTGAACTTCATGAATGGAGGTCGCGACCGTCGTCGCGGCGTCAATCTTGCCAAAGTGCCGGAGCAACCCATACTCCAAGTCACTATACCCACCGCCCTTCCCGAGACGCGTACCGTCTGAAGAGACCGCAACGCAGCCCGTGACGATGAGATCGATCAGCGGCATCTCGTCGATAGAGACTGGCCGACCAAATTGCGCGGCCCCCTTAATTGATGAGGCTTTCCAATAATCCTTGGGATCGATGAACCCCGGGTCCAGCATAATGAACGGCTCCGTCTCTGACAGCTTGGGCACGGCCATGAAGACCGTCTTCCCCTCGACCAATGCCGCACGACGAATGGGTCTTTGGGGTAGATCCGGATTGCACTTGATGGTGAGAGCGTCACGCCACTCTGAGGTCTCCCGAAGCTGCTCAGCCGCCGCCTCTGCGCCGACAAAGTTAGGGATTCTGCCGCGAGCCCCGGGAAAACGCGCAGCACCAGCCGCCTTCAACGTCGTCCATACCTCAGCTCGAATCTCCTTCTTATCCACTAGTCGCCCCTGTGGAAGCGGCGCCTCCCTAGGGCTCCGAACAAGACGAAGAGCAGCCAAGAGACAGCGCCTGGTCCCCCGTCGGCACTCCGGCAATCACACCCTGTCGCATCTGACTCCGGTCCATTCGAGGACGAGGCCGCACCGACGTCAGGTGATCTCTGGGTATCGGAGTCGTCCTGGACCGAGCTGCCGTCCCTCTCCGGCGCCTGACTATCTCGCGACGCACCGACGTCATTCGTCAGCTCTGCGTCGAGGACCTGCCCCACGTCTGATGCTAGCGTTGCGTCTGTAAGGACACCGGCGTCAATAAGGCCCCCGTCTGGGAGGGCTTCACCCACAGGAGGTTCATCACACGCCTGTTCACCCATGATCACAATGTTCAAGAAAACGTCATCGAAGTAACTGTCATTATCGGTGCCCGAATTCCTACGTCCCCGAAGCACGAGCTCTACAGCGCGCGTCTCTGCAGGTACGAAGACACGATGCTGCACCTGAGTCCACATGGACTCCAAACTCCCGACCCGATCGGTCTCCTCAATAATTTCGCCGCCACCATCGATAAAACGGAGGAAGATCTCTGGATGGTCCTGGCCATTATAATTGCGGACGTGGCCCCCAAACTCGACGGCGGCCTCTTCGCCGACGAATCGGTCTGCATATTCGGAGAGATCTATCCGCTGTGATACCCGTCCTAGATCCCCGCTCTCGCAGATGCCCCCGACAGCAAAATACTTGTCACCGCGGCGCGGCGAAGTCCCGTTACACTGACCGTCCTCGAGAGACTCAAAGATCCCCTCCTCAACGCGCCATCCTACAACACCGTCCTCCGCACCGGGGTTTGTCACCTGCATACGCACTCTCGAGGATCGACCCGTATTAAACGCCTCTGGAATTGACCATTCGCTCCAGGTCAGTCCTGAGTCTCGTACGCGGGCACGCCAGCAATAAGCGCGCATCGGCTCAAGCCCCGCGACCGTCGCGTCGTGCAGATCATCATCGGCCTGACGATCGACCTGGTCGTACCAATTTTGTCGCTGGAACCAGGAGTCCACAACAGGCTCAGAGAAGTCATCGCAGCGGGCGCTGATCTGCCACTGAGTCGCTTGATGTTCATCACCATCAGGATCACTGAACCCTCGAACAGCGAGTCCAAAACAATCGGGGTTGGCCGCATCAGGAAGGGCGCCTCGCGCCGTCGGCCTCTCGGGCGGTTGGTTGTGAAGACGAATCTCGACCGTGTCGCGCACGACGTTATCGAGACGCTCGTTCTCGTCTCCCCGACTCACTCGCCGCAGCGTAAATCGCGGGGCCTCTCCCGCCTCGACCTCGACGAGCACAAATCCATACTCATCCTGACTTACGGTGTAATTCTCATAGTCCGTTTGCCGGTACTCGCCCCAGTAATCGATGTTACCGCCGGCGGTCGCAACGTTGACCATGAGATGTGTGTGGTCTCGAGACTGACCACGGGAATATCCGTGGGTATGACCAAAGAAGTGAACGCTCGGTTTACTGCATCCGGTCGAGAAGATCTCGAGGCGCTCGATCACGTCTCCCGTATAGTTTGTGTTGCCTGCAGGCCAGAGTTCGGACTCAAAGGGATGGTGAAGTTGAGCGAAGACAAAGTCCACGTGGTCCGAGGCACAGGCCTCAGCGAGCACTTGGTCGAGCCAGTCCAATTGAGCAGGGATTCGGTACCCACCGTTCGAGTCGAGACCGATGATGCGCACATTGCTGTAATCGGTGTACCACCAGTGCTCTTCGAAGCCGGGCGTGCCGTTGTCCGGTAGATGAAAGTAATCGAAGAAGTGAGGTGTGTCGTTCTCATGATTCCCAGGCACCGGCATAAAGGGTACGAAGGGCATTAACGCCTCTCCTGGAGCAAAGAACGTCTCGCTCCACTCCCAATAGACCCGACCATCGTGGACAAGATCGCCAGGAACGAGCACCAGGCCAAGCTCCCGCGCCAAGTCATCACCAAAGTTCGCTCGCACAAAGTTAATTACGCCGTCCTCAACGATCTCTCGATATCGATTCGGGTTCCGAATATCTCGTTGCATATCGCTGACCGCGACTAAACGAAACGAGGCCTCGCTGTCCACCGTCGGCGGGGTCACAAAATGATATATCTCGCCGCGTAGATCCCCAGTGTGTACCCGATAGCTGTATTTGGTCGATGGGCGGAGCCCCTGCAAATGAACCTCGTGATGCCTGCTTAACCCAGGCCCATCATGGAGTCCGCCCTCCGTCCGCTGATCGAGCGTGTCTCCCTCCCCCCACTCAACGCTGCTGTCCTCGCCTGAGACGGTCTCCCAGCAAATCCAGATAGACGTCGGAGTCGGACTTTGGAGATAGGGTTGGACGACGATCGCCTGAGCGAAGGCGCTCGGTGACCAAAGGATGAGTAAGAGAAATAGGTGTCTAAGCATGGCTCAGCATATCGTGGTCAGCCCTCAGTTGAACAGAACCACAGACCAGGAGCATCCAACCGCTCGGCCTCACCTCCCATGGGCTATCAGTGAGACCTCAACTTCTCACCACGCCCATCGCTGGGAAGTGTGGACCCCATTTAGCTCGTCAGGGCCGGTTCCACCACGCCCCGAGAAGACGCAATAATCGGTGTACTATTATATACTTAAGGACACAGTCACGCCTGAGCCCTTGATGAGTAAGGCCTTGGCACGACTCTTGTTTATAGACATGTTCTTTATAGACGCGACGTCTTGAACAGCACGCCTCAGGCCAGGAGGCCTGACTCGCCTGGCGTGATGACAAAGACGTGATTTATGGGCGAAGATCGGTTAGATTTCCCCTCTGTCGCGAGGGGGCTCTCATTGGTTTGGCTCAATTGGAGAAGAACCGGTGTTGAGGATAGGATGGCTCTGTGGGGAGCGCCGACGGGTTGAGTGCAGGATGCTGCCCTGGATCCAGTCGACGTGATTTTCTTACGGTTCCAAAGTTCGCGTATTTAAGATCGCTGTTTAATTATGCTTTTGGGTGTCGATTTCACCCTCAAAAAATTTTTCATGGAGTGCGCCATGCAGAGTTGGCTGACCATCTTGTTCTTGAGTCTCTTCCTCGGTCTATCGGGATGTTCTTCTGATGAAGGCGGTGGTGGCACCTCTCCCGATGCTTCCACAAGCACTGACCGCGGCGTCGGCCCGATGGATGCCGGCGAAGGTGGTCAGGGCGGCGAAGGTGGTCAAGGCGGCGAAGGCGGTCAAGGCGGCGAAGGCGGTCAAGGCGGCGAAGGCGG
>CALELH010000377.1 GCA_937902595.1 uncultured Myxococcales bacterium | reverse complement strand
CGGGTGCTCAAAATGGTGGGTAAGGTCGCGCCAACGGACAGTTCTGTCTTGGTCTTGGGAGAGAGCGGCACGGGTAAGGAACTGATCGCGCGCGCGCTTCATGAACTCAGCCCGCGTGCCGGCAAGCTGATGATTCCAATCAACTGCGGCGCTATCCCAGAGAACCTCTTAGAGAGCGAGCTCTTCGGGCATGTAAAAGGTGCCTACACTGGCGCGGCCCAGTCGAGGACTGGTCGATTCGAGATGGCCGATGGCGGCACAGTCTTCCTCGATGAGATCGGCGAGATGAGTATGACTCTTCAAGTGAAGCTGTTGCGTGTCCTGCAGGAGCGAAGCTTTGAGCCGGTTGGCGGAAGCCGAACCGTCGAGGTAGATGTTCGCGTGGTCGCTGCGACAAATAAGGATCTTGAGGAAGAGGTTGAGGCAGGGCGGTTCAGGGAAGACCTCTATTACCGATTGAATGTCGTCGAACTCAATCTGCCTTCTCTAAGAGAGCGACGGAGCGATATCCCTCGTTTGATAGCTCACTTCAACGCAAAGCTACATGAAACTCGCAAGCGTTCGATCTCGGGGATTGAGGACGACGCGCTTGAGAAGCTCATGAACTATCGTTGGCCTGGAAATGTTCGCGAGCTCGAGAATATTGTCGAGCGGCTGACTGTTTTCTGTATGGATGAGTATGTCACTCTCGATGATCTACCCGCCAAGATTCTGTCACCTAGGACCAAGGATCCTGACATGCCCTTCGATCTTCCGGAGGAGGGGTTGGATCTTCGGGAGGTCATAAATGCCCTAGAAGAGCGGCTTATCCGGCAGGCTTTGGATAGAACTGGCTGGAACAAGAATAGAGCGGCATCACTCTTGCGTATGAACAGGACGACCCTCGTCGAGAAACTCAAGAAGCGGGGGATGGTTAAACCGAACGGGGATGCATGACGCGACTCGAGCGAATCTTATGCATAGTGATCACTTTGAGTGGTCTCGCTGTGCTCAATCCACGTGTCATTAGGGACGCGAAGGCACAGGTTCGTGTCGCGAGCGTAGTCCAAAAATTAGCGCCCCTCGAAGACTTCCGCCGTATCGAACTCCTTGTCTCTGCAGACTTCTCAAGTAAATGCCGAAAACGTGGCCGAAATGTCACCTGCGGCGTCTCTAAGCTCCCTGACCGCTTTGCTGAGCTCATGGTCGGCCTCAGGGGAGGGGGCATGGCAGCAGTAGAGATTAGTCGGAAGACGAAGGGCCGGGTGGAGATACGCTTCTCACTTCGGCGTAAGGATCTGGTTCTGCAGCAAGCGGTGCTCCCGTCTCCTGCCCGATGGGTCATCGAGATCGGGATTCCTAAAGTCTTGATTGGTCCCGTGGCTGAACAGCAGCCATTCAGACCTTTTCCGGTGCCACCAACGAATATTAGCTCTCGAATCCCTCCAGCGAACATCTTTAAGCTCAATCCAGAACAGGAAGAGAACCGGGTAGTTAACCTATGTTTCGACCTGTGGAAGCAACAACGGTCACTCGAAGCGATCGAGGCGTGCAATGAAGTGGTGACGATGGCGCCCAGGTCATCGAGAGCCATCATGGCTAAGAAGATAATGGCGGAAGCATGGATGGGGTTTGTCGACCCCAAGAGTACGGACAAGCTCCCGGAGATCGTCAAAGCGATACAGGCGGCGGAGAACGCGTCGACTCAACCGGAGGACGGAGCACGCTACGCTCTCTTACTCGCCCAAGTCTTTGAGGCTGTAGGCTATCTAAACCGTGCAGAGATGCACCTCGCGAACAGCACGGAGCGATACGAGAAGACGACCGCCTTATCCTACTTACTTGCGGGTCATGCGCGCATTCTGATGCGAGTTGGTGAGGGAGATGCAGCTCGAAAAGTATTGGAGAAGCTGCGTCGTTTACGGAGCGATTCGCCGACGATTGGCTCAGCCCTGTTAGCGCTCGCTCAGCTCGCCTACCACGAGAAGAATCATGTGGTGAGCATTGGTTTGTTCGATGTCGTTCGAACGAGGTGGCCCGAGCTGCTGAACGCGAACTCCACCGCGCTTTTCCAGGCAGGTGAACTGTATATGCTCTTCGGACGCGTCGCAGACGGTAAGGCAGCCTATGAGCGATTCGCTCAGGCCAAGATCCGGACCGTCCCTGACTGGTTAGCGCGGCTAAGGTTGATCGAGATACTGTCTTTTCGGGACCCTGTCAGCGCCCGCGTTAAGTTCCGGGAGTTAGCCTCTGCTTTGTCGAAGACAGAGGGGCAGGATTTGGCTTTCCTAAGGTTCGCTCGCCTGGAACCAAAGGCGTCTGATCGCCGCAGAATCATTAGAAACCTTGGCGCAGCACCAACGACACCATACGTCTTTGAAGATTTGACTGTTCAGTCGATTCAACAGGCGCTCGATGACGGAAACCTAGACGATGCATACCGATATGCGGTGACGTTCTGGAGAGAGATGCCAGATGCGCTTGTACTGGAGAAAGCGCCACAACTGTTCGATCGTGTCCTCATGCTCAAGCTGTCCGAGTTGGCCAAGGCGAAAGATCATTTGGGCGTGATTCGTCTCTACTATTCCGATCGCAACCGGTTCGAGAGCCACGCCACCCGTGGTCAGGTTCACCTGATGGTGAGTGATTCGTTGCGCAGCCTAGACATGTTCGATGAGGCGCGCCTCGTACTTCAGAAAGGCGTTGGAGGAAGAACCGCGGATCGCGAGCCTGATGTGACCGCGAAGCTGTATCGGAGCCTGGCTGCTGTTCTCTGGAAAAATGGGGACACGTATCGTTTAGGAGAGATCCTCGACTATCTCGATAGTCGGTACCCTAAGAGGTTTGATGACTATGATTACTGGATGGCGAGGGCACACAGAGAGTGGTGGGCTGGTCAGCGAAAGAAGACCCGCAAGATCTTAGTTTATGCTCTGAACGGGCCAGTGAGTCTGGAGCAACGCCTTTCAATTCTACAGTTGCTTACACGCCTATATGTCGAAATGGATAAGCCAGAGCGTGCTGTTAAGGCACTGGATACGTACGTGGAGATTCATGACTCGGCCGGTCGTCCCAGAGGGGATGGAGCGAGGCGTGATGCGCGCTGGAGGGTTCCGGAGATCTATATCGCTGAGGAGAAGTGGCCGAAGGCGCTCGTCTCGCTGATGAGATTCCTGGAAGAGTACCCAGACGACCCCATTCGAATGGAGGCTCGATTCTATAGCGCGCGAGCTCTCCAGGCCATCGGCGACAGTGAGAGTGCTAAGCGTCAATGGGATATTGTCGCGAAAGAGGATCCAAAGGGCCTATTCGGCAAGCTCGCTGTTTTGGAACTCCAGATGCTTAAATGGAGAAGTCAAAAGCTCCAACCTGCGCTTAAGAGAGCAAACCTCTAGGAAACGGCGCCGCCAGTGATGCGGATCGACGAGGAACCGTCGATCGAGCGTCACAGCCCTGACGAAAAACCTCCCTCAAACAACGCTAGCTCTCCCAAGTTGCTGTAATGTAAGGCTTTTGCATTGTTGGCACGCATCTCGCTTATTAACCCTAGTGGGAAGAGTTGAGTTCCTAGGAGGATTACATGAAGCTCCTATTTGATCGATTGTCTCAGACGCTTGAGCACTCGATGGATTTCCGCCTTGAGCGGGGAAATATGATCGCGGCCAACTTGGCGAACGTCGATACACCGGAGTACACGCCGGTTAATCTCACGTTTAATGAGCAGCTCGCGTCTTTCTTGAACGGATCGAACCCGCCCAATATTGAGCGGACTGACGCACATCATCTGGGGGCATTCCAAGATTCGCCCCGCGGTGAGGTAGAGTTTGATTACTTCGCGCTCCCCAATGAGGACGGCAACTCTGTAGACCTCGACCATGAAATGTCCAAGCTTGCTGAGAACCAGCTTCTCTATCGAGCCACGACCAAGGTGTACAACAAGCGCATGGCGCTGTTGAAGTACGCGATTCAGGAGGGTG
>CALELH010000376.1 GCA_937902595.1 uncultured Myxococcales bacterium | reverse complement strand
TGGTCGACACACCGGGCGCGCGCTGAAGCTGATAGATCAGGTCTTGGAAGTTAATCCGCGACTTCTTGAAACCAGCAGTGTTGACGTTCGCCAGGTTGTTTGACGTAACATCGATATAGTTCTGCTGGGCGGTCATCCCGGTCGCTGCAGAGTGTAATGAACGAAGCATCCTGTTCCTCCTTGAATCAGCGGTGTCGCCACCGAACCAATTACAATTAGCTCAGCCGACCCACATCGCGTGCAGCCTGGTCATCCATGGCCTTGTAGGCCTGCAACGCGCGGGTATTGAGTTCAAATAAGCGATTTGTCTTCACCAGCATGGCCATCGTGTGAACTGGGTTCACGTTGGCCGTCTCCAAGAAGCCCTGTCGTACGTCAATGTTCTCGGCTGGCCCTGGTACAAAGTTGGGGTCTGGGTGACGAAAGTTACTATTACCCAGCCGCTCAAGCGCTTGGGGGTTCTTGAATTCAACAACCCCGAGCTTCCCGATAGTGTCTCCATCGACCAAAACGAGGCCGTCGCTAGAGACGCCCACTTTACCGGTGGCCCCTGGAGCCTGAATCGTCTTCCCTGTATCGCTCAGCACGGCGTTACCCTGCTGGTCGGTCAATAGGCCGTCCTTATTGAGGGTAAAGGTACCGTTCCTCGTATAAACGGGGCCCTTCTCTCCCTGAATGGTGAAGAAGCCTTGTCCGTTAATAGCGAGATCAAGTTCATTGCCCGTGTGGCGGAAACTGCCCTGGCCAAACTTGGTGTAGCGGTCTACCAACGCCACGGGTAGGCGATCCTCCGGAAGAAAACGAACTGGATGATTCACACCCATCGCCTGCTTGGAACTGCCCATCGCGGTCACGTCATTGTGAACCTGGCGATAGATCGCCTCTTGGGACTTAAACCCCGGCGTGTTTGCGTTCGCGAGATCATTGGAGAGCGTCTCCATCCGATGCTCTTGATTACGGGCTGCACCCATCGATACATAGATACCGCTGGCCATGTGCTACTCCTTACGTCTGTCGACGCAGTCATTAAGGAACGCACTTTCACCATTTAGCTGGTTTGCGTTGCGCTCCTATTCTTCCGCAGAGGATAAAATGCACGGAGCGTGCCAGGTGCTCTCTAGGGGGAGTTCAGGGGGGATTTGCCTATATCGAGCAGGAAAGCGTCAGTCTGATGACAGGGTATCATCGGTCAGTTGACGGCACCCACGACACCTGCCTGCATCCACTCTAGGGGTGTACTACGCGTCCCACACGACCCAGCTCGTCGCTGAGTCGCTGAGCGATCAAGTGCGCGAGTGCCATGATAGTCACCTGGGGATTGACCCCAATGGTCCCAGGCAGAACGCTCGCATCTGCAATGTACAAGCCAGGTACGTCCCATGCTTGCCCATTCGGATCGACGACGCCATTGCGTGCATCGCTGCTCATTCTGCATGTGCCCATAATGTGGGCAGTGAAGTATTCCGTATCCTCCACCTTAGCCGGCTTGCTGAGCATCGGCTTAATATCATCTGGAGAATACAGTACAGGCGTCGTGTGGAACGCTGTGTACACCTCACGCGCACCGGCGGCAAAATAGAGCTCTGCGAGCAGGCCCGCCGCGCGCACAAATTTGTCCTGATCGACATCGGTGACATCATACTTAACGTAGGGAAGCCCAAAGACCGTTCGGATACGCCCCGCCGCCGAGTCATCAACCAAGATGCCCCCCGTCGCGATGTGACGACAGTCTCTCATCTTGTCGGCGAGGACCTGGCCAAAAGAGGGAAAAATAGCCGTCATGAAAGCGGTCGGGATTGCACCGGGGGCGAGCAAGATCCCTTCATCAACAAACTCTGTGCACTGCCAAGCCTGATGCGTCCCCCGCATGCTGTCTACAGGCTCATCGAAGAGCGCCGCCACTTTGACGTTAGGATGAATTGTAAAGTGCTTACCGACATGTCCACATGGCCGACAGAGCTTGTTCTTCTGCAAGAGAAGAGGTGTCTGGACCGCACCACACGATAGAATCACAGCCTTTGCGGTCACCGTGAACCGTCGAGGTCGATACGGATCTTCCAAGGTTCCACTCACCCCGCAGGCTCGGCCATTTCGAGTCACCACCGTCTCAACTTTGCAGCGGGTGTAGAGTCGCCCCCCCTGCCGGAAAAAGCGGGGTAGCCATGAGTAGAGAGTCCCCTGTTTGGCACCACTTGGACATCCAGTCACACAGTCATTACTGCCAACACAGTGAACCTGGTTTCTCTTATTGCGCGACAGACGCCATCCCTGAGCATCAGCCCCTTTCTTAAAGAGGTCATTGCATGCACCTGTGCTCCCGACATCCTGGTACCGGGCGTTCACCGTCCGCTCCACTTCTTCGAAATGGGGATCAAGAGCCTTAGGGGATAAATCCGTTAAACCATCCTCAACCCACTCATCCAAGATGCGTTCAGGCGTCCGCCAACACATCCCACCGTTGATGACCGTCGATCCACCGACGCACCTTCCCTCTAGGTAAGGGATGGGGCTACGTCCCATGATTACGGTTGAACCGCCCCCCCGCATGACCTTCGTCATCATCTCAGGGATGTTCGCGGAGTAATCCTCAGTCCGGAAATATCCGCCCTCTTCGAGAACGATGACGTCCAGGCCAGCCTCCGCGAGAATGGCGGCGGCGGCAGCGCCGCCCGCGCCGCTGCCGACAACACACACGTCCGCGTCTAAGTGCAGATCTCCGCGAGTATGGTGCGGCTCGTAGATTTGGGCGCTCACGTTACCCCCTCGGATTGAGGATTCTCAGGGAAGTCTAGGTATCGCTCAGGTGAGATCTCGGGCTCACTCCCCAAGGCTTCAGGAATGTCTGGGGCCTCGCGACCAGAATCTAGCTGAATCAACCGCTGACGGAAGACCTGGCGATTCCCGCGCCAAGGACGCCTCGGTGCCCCTAGGAACTCCTCAACATCAGGCCGGCAATAAATATTGAAGCAAATTAGAATCTTCAAAAACTTAGGGATGTTCCGCACAAGAGCCAGTGGATGATCAACCCAGCGCTCCAGACGCCGTGTCGCGCGCTGCTTAGAGAGCAAGGAGAACGGTAAAACACCGGTCAGTGTGACGATCCCACCCAGCTCCACAAAGAAGAGCATAAGCACCACGCCGAAGCGGATCATCGGAGGGTAGCCCCGCACAAGGCACTCAACCCCGTCGAGAGTATCTTCGACGAGGTCTCCT
>CALELH010000375.1 GCA_937902595.1 uncultured Myxococcales bacterium | reverse complement strand
TCTGGACCGATGAGCGCACGGGAGACCCACGGGTCTATTATCGACCCATGGTCTATGAAAATGGGGCTTGGGAGGCCTTCGCCGTCGACAGAACTCTGTTCAGTGGCCGCGCCGGAGTCTCCTCACCTGACGTCGTGACTATCGGAGACACCTTTGGTCTTGTGGCGAGGGATACGCGAGGCACCGCCGACGACTCTCCTGACGAGATGGGGATCATCTTCGCGGCGGGGCCATTGTCATGCCCAAAGCCTGATGAGGGTAACTAGATGGGCGCTCGTCTGTAGAGACCCCAGCGGCCCTGGTCAGGGCGCCTTGGTGAGCTTCACCCCATTAGGAATGACGGCCACTGATCGACCTTTAAGCCTAGAGATATACAAGAAGTCCGGCTCCTCCTGAACGCCCACAGTGAACCCTACGCGACCGGTCGGGTCTTGCAGGCTCACGAGCAGCTCCGCCTTCTCGTTGATGGCGATGATGTGACCGAAGCTGGTCGCATCTGGCTGGGCCCACCGAGGGAGCCTCTGCAGAACAGTGCGCAGCCCCGGGGACTCGCTCAATACATCTAGGATCTGGCTGCGTGGAGAGACGAGCCCGATCCAATACCGACCATCGCGTCCTCGAGTAATGTTATCGGGAAAGCCTGGGAGTCCTTCGAGGAACTGTAAGGTACGGCCTTTCCTTGGCCCCGTGAGCCAATGACGGACGACTCGGTACTTAGCCGTCTCTACGATGAGCAGCGCCCGCTCATCGTGGGTCAGCGTGATCCCGTTCGCGAAGGCGATCCCCTTCGCGAGGACTCGTGCGTGGCCAGTCTTTGGGTCGCATTCGATGACACGCCCGGTCGCTCCATGCTCCACGATCTCGAGACGGCTCGCTTCGTACGGGCCACCGCTTTTTGCGGGACTAAACTTGGTGCTCGCGTCTGTGAAGTAGACCATTCCAGAGCGGGCGACGGTCACGTCATCTGCATAGGAGACAGGTGTCCCTTCCACGGTTTGGCAGAGCGATCTCAATGCGCCGTCGGTCTCTCGGACCAGTAGCCCTTTAAGGGCGTCTGCGATGAAGAGCCTGCCCTGGCCATCGAAGGCTAAGCCGAGGGGGCGGCCTTCGGTTGTTCCTAGACTTGTGAAGGCGCCTGTCTTCGGGTTGATCCGCAGTATATGTCCATCAGAAGTGCCCGTGACTAGGTGACCATCGGGGCCTCTGACGATGGCCTCCGGACCATCGTGATCGCCGAGAGGGATGAGCTTGGCGTTGGTGAGCCGACCGTTGGGTGCGTAGACACCGGTGAGCCCCGGATGCTCGGGAGACTCCCAAGAGACCGGCGCCGTAAGGATCGGCGCCGTCGATAAGTGATAGATCGAGTAGCACAGCGCTGACACGAACAGCGTGATGACCGCGATGAGGTGGTTCCGCTGCATTGGGCCCTTACTTTAGGGTGAGGCGCTTAGATAGGTCGCGGGTGATGTTCTTTTGATGGGCCTCGTTGGTACCGCCACCGATCTCGAGAAGCTTAGCGTCCCTCCAGAGGCGCTCCACGGTGTATTCGCCAACGTAGCCGTAGCCGCCGAGCACCTGAATCGCTCGGTCTGCCACGGTCTTGGCCATCGCGGCGCAGTAGAGCTTCACTCCATCGGAGTCGACTCGGTTGCCAGACGAACCGAGCTTCAGTTGGTTCGCCGTGTGATACACGTAGCTTCGACCAGCCATATATTCGCAATATGACTCCGCGATGTGACGCTGAATCTGACCGAAGTCGCGGAGAGCGTGCCCAAAAGATTTTCTCTCCGTCGCGTAGTTGTTCATGATCTCGATGCTGCGGCGCGCGATGCCTAGGCTCATCCCTGCGAGAGTCAGACGCTCGATCTCGAGGTTCCTCATCATGTGCAGAGTCGCATGTCCCTCAGTGCCCACCAGATTCGAGGCCGGGATGCGGCAGTCCTCAAACACCAGCTCAGCGGTCGGAGAGGCGCGCATTCCAAGTTTATCTTTGATGCGCTGACCCAGAGAGAAGCCAGGGGTGCCTTTCTCCACTAAGAAGAGGCTCACATCGGCCCTGGTCTGCCCCGTTCTTGCGTACACGAGGAAGATGTCCCCGAGGGTTGTGTCATCGATGGCGCCATTCGTAATCCACATCTTGGCGCCGTTGAGAACAAAGTCGTCGCCATCCCGCGTGGCCGTCGTGGACATGCCGAGAACGTCAGTCCCGGCGCCGGGCTCGCTCATACACATGCCGCCGATGAGGTCCCCGGAGCATGCGCCCGGCAGGTACTTCTTCCGTTGGTCATCACTTCCGTTTTGCTGGAGGTTATTTACGAACAGCATGGAGTGCGCCAGATACGCGAGGCAGAAGCCCGGATCCACCGCTGACAGCTCTTCATGAACGATCACCGCCGCGGTGGGGTCCATCCCCGAGCCGCCAAAGCGCTCTTCGACGGTGATGCCCAGCAGCCCAAGGTCCCCTAGGCTGCGGAACAGCGCGTGGTTAAATTTCTCGGTTCGGTCGTACTCCGCTGCCTGAGGTTCGACCTCTTTTTCAGCGAAGTCCCTCACCATACGTCGAAGCGCCAAGTGCTCGTCGCTTGGATTGAATAGATCCGTCATTGATGGCCCCATTCCCTAGTACTCTTCCCAGAAGTGCCGATTGCATACACTAAATCGGCGGCGATCGGTAGATATCCTGAGTGGCTGTTTCTTGATCGAAGGGGTGGATCCGTCGTATCTGGGCTAAGGGCACACCCACGGTGGGTGCTTATGGGAGACAGCGAATGCAGCTTGGTTTACGACTTGGAACCGTCGCTTTAATTGGTCTGATGTGTTTTCCCATCGGATGCGCTGGAGACGAACCATCGAGTCCAAATGGCCCTGCTTTTGGTCGTATGGATGCTGGCGCCGTGCCACCTCCCGTCGACGCCACCGTTCGGCAGCAGCGCTGTGGAGATGGCATCAGAGGCAACGGCGAGCAGTGCGACGACGGAAATCTCGTAGACGGCGATGGATGTGATCGCATGTGTCGCACCGAGGTGCTCTGTGGAAATGGTCGCGTGGACCGAGGCGAAGGGTGCGACGATGGTAATCAGGTCGCCGGAGATGGATGTAACTCCGTCTGTCAGCCGGAGCCTCTGTGTGGCAATGATGAGATCAACGACGGCGAAGAGTGCGACGAAGATGAGGCGGATTGTGTTCGCTGCGCAGTGACAGCGACCGACGTCACCGGAGGCGGAGAGTTTCCGGGGCACTTTCAGGCGCTGAGCTTTGATCGCTTCACGTTCACGCTCCCCGCCGACGGGTTGGTGGAGCTGTCCGCGACGGACGGAGCGAATGGCTGC
>CALELH010000374.1 GCA_937902595.1 uncultured Myxococcales bacterium | reverse complement strand
GAGTTGACTCGCGAGATCGATGCGCCCATCGCGAACATGCGGATGGGCGAGGCGGTCGTTATTGTCGGAGACGTCAACGCTGATGGCCTGAACGACATCATCGCCCACGCGTCGCGCGATAGCTCACTTCATCATGAGGCGGGGCGTACATATTTGATTACTCGTGGACCAGAGCCGCCACCAGAGGAGGGCGAGGACCTCCCTGAACCTGCGATGGACGCGGGGGCGCCTGAGGAGCCACCCATCGTAGATCTATTCACGCCCATCGATTTTCCACGGCGAGTAGGGGCGGGTCGCTTTGGCCAGGGCGTCTCTCTCGTCGGAGATGTGACGGGGGATGGCATTGAGGACGTGGTCGTTGCTGCGTCGTTTGTGGCGACTAACGGGATCCGAAGCGGGGGCGCTTGGCTCTATCCAGGCGCCGCTGACGGGGTGAACCCAGAAGGACAATTTCTCGGAGGCTATCCTAATCATTCGGCGTCGGATCTGACCTGGTCTGCGACTGGGATTGGTGACTTTGACGGAGATGGTCATAACGACTTCGCGGTGCTCGTAAGAGACGATGAGCGCCCAACGGATCGGGACCTAGGCAATGCGCCTTGGGCTGCTCCCGCTGAGGCGTGCATGCCTCGAGGCTACAACACGGGCGGTATCTATGTGTTCCTTGGTGGTGGCGATGGGGCCATGCAGCCGCACCCGAGCTTCGCGTATTACGAGGGAATGCCGGGCTTGAGCCCCGAGAAGATCTCAGGTGGCTTTGATTTTGACGGTGATGGACTTGGCGATATCGTCGTTGGTGGATACCGATGGGATCCCGCTGGCCGCAATAACGCTGGCGCGACCTATGTCATCACAGGCCGCGCGTTCACGGCCGAAGCCGATCGCATTCAGGTGATCTGCGACACCTATTATCGCTACGAGGGGTCACAGGCAGGTATGGAGTCCGGGAGAGCCGTGACCGCCTTGGGTGATCTCAACGGGGACGGCTGCGATGAGTTCGCTACCGGTAGTCGTCTGGAAGATCGCGAAGGCGCGCAAGACGAGGGTGGAGTGCGAATCCTTTACGGATTCGGGGCAGAAGGTTGTCCTCCGGGCCCAAGGATGTTGAGGATGGCGACCGCTGAGCGTTCCAGCCAGACGGGATGGTCTCTCGCGTCCGGAGACTTCGATGATGATGGCCTACCCGATCTCGCAGTAGGTGCGTGGCAACGTCGAAGTGAGAACATTCCTGTTGGTGGAGCTTGGGTGGTTCCTGGCTCTTATCTCAGCGGACAAGCACCTCGGTCCATCGGCCTTGGTGACAGTGAAGAGCCACTCCTATTGAACCAGTGGGGGCCAGAGTGGTTGGTCACTGGTCAAGTGAGGGATGCGCAGGCTGGGTATAGCGTGGCTTTCGCCGGACCATTCCTCGCTGTGGGGGCTCCTCAGGCTCCGTCGAGCGGAGTGGCGCGGGCAGGCATGGTTCGGATCTATCGGGTGAGACCGGATGGGATCGACGCTGAACCCGTCGCAATCATGGTCGGCGAGACGGCGCGACCCAACGGTCGAGCGGGGTATGAGTTGAGCGGGGGATTGATTGACGGACAGCCGGTATTTGTCGTCAGCAGCCTGTTCGGAAATGGAACGGGTCTAGACAATGGATCCGCATATGTTCTACGCCTGGACGCCATCGGTGACTGACTGCCACGGTAGTGACCAGAGGTGAGCCAAAATTGAGTTATCCACTCGGGCCATTTGAACTCCTAGAGCCCGCCGGTTATGGCGCGATGGCCGAGGTGTGGCGAGCTCGTCATCGAGAACTCGGTGTTCCGGTCGCAGTGAAGATCGTGACGTCTCAGACGGCGCTGACTCAAAGATTCCGGAGTCGGTTCGCTTATGAGGTTCGCGCAGCGTCCCAACTGAAGCACCCGGGGATCATTCGACTATACGATCACGGTGAGATCCCTGAGGCCTTGGCTGCGACGTCCGAAGATTTGTTCCAGGCGACCGCGCCGTACCCAGTGATGGAGTGGATCGAAGGCGGAACTTTAGGCCAAAAGATGGGCCGCCTCCGATGGCCGGAGATCCGCTCGATATTCTTAAGCCTGCTGGATGCTCTGGCTGCTTCTCATGCGCAAGACATCATTCATAGAGACCTCAAGCCAGACAACGTCCTCCTCTCCCTACGGGGACCAGTGATCGGAGATTTCGGGGTGGCCTTCGCGGCTGACACGACCTCCGTCGCGGCCTCGAGTCACGCGATGGTTGGAACCCCTAATTATATGGCGCCTGAGCAAATTCAGGGGAACTGGCGGGCGTTCGGTCCTTGGACTGATCTCTATGCCTTTGGGTGTCTCGCCTATGCAGTGATCTGCGGCCGCGCCCCCTATGCGGGTCAAAAGTTCGCGGACGTCGTCGGTGGTCACATGACCGCGCCGATCCCCGACCTTGTGCCGCGCTGCGCGGTGCCGGCAGGTCTAGATAATTGGCTCCGACGACTCTTGGCTAAAGACGTGGGCGATCGATACCAATTGGCCGCCGATGCAGCGTACGCCCTCCTCAGTTATCCTGAGAATGTCACTGAGACGGGCGCTGAGCAGCACGCCGTCGATATCGTGCATACGGCAGAGCCGACCATCGTCGCGCCACCGGTCTTTGTTCCGGTCAGTGACACCTCATGGGCCTTTGAGTCGACGGCAGAGAGTCGGCCCGGTTTACCGACGACGTGGCGTTTACCCAACGAGGAGGTCTGGTCTGCTCCTCTGCCTGGCGTGGGCCGCTCTCTGTTCGGTCTCGCCTCAGCTCCCTTTTGTGGCAGAGAAAGAGAGCGAGACGTCCTCTGGGGGCTCCTGAGTGAATCAGTCTCTGGAAAGGGTGCACGTTTGGCCTTTATTAGAGGTCCGGCCGGGCAGGGAAAGAGCTCTCTGGCCAATTGGATCGCGCGGCGGGCGCATCAGGTCGGAGGTGCGCTCACCTTGAGAGCTCGGCATGAGCAGCCCAACAGCTCTACCTGTGGATTACGGGGGATGGTGGGTCGAATCTTACGATTACACGGATTGACTCGGCTCGAGCGCTCCAAGCGCATTAAGAAGGTGATGACCAATCTGAAATTGGCTGATTTCGCGGGCGCTGTCGACGCGGTGGTGAGGCCGACTACCGTCGGAGACACAGGGGACGGACCGCGGGCGACCTTCACGGAGTCCGAGCGTCATGAGGCGCTCTGCAGGTTGCTGCACGCGCTCACTCGTCGCCGTCCACGGGTGTTGATGCTCGATGATGTGCAGTGGGGGAGTGACAGCCTCGGCCTAGTGCAACATCTCCTTAAGCACTGGCCGAAGCTCCCGATCTTTATCTTAGCGACCGTACGTGATGAGGCCGTTCGTCTCGGGTCTTCGGCCAGCGTCAGAATGGCGCGGCTCGTCGCGAATGATGCCACGACGGCCATCTCCCTGGGACCGCTGAGCAGCGCAGCGCACGCCGAGATGATCGGGAGCCGGCTTGTGTTGGATCAAGAGGTCGTAGATCGCCTTGGAGAGCGGACGAGCGGGAACCCATTGTTTACCGAAGAGATCGTGCGCCATTGGATTCACTCAGGCGTTCTGGTGGCGGGAACCGATGGATTTGAGTTGAGAACGTCCGGTGAGGTCCGGCTACCGTCGCAGATCAGCGCGGTCTGGGAGATGCGCATCAAGAACGCGCTACTCGGGGCGCCGTCAGAGGCCCTTGAGATCTTGGAACTCGCGGCTGTACTTGGACAGAAGATCGTTGAGTCTGAGTTACGCGAGGCCTGTCAGGTCGCAGGTCTCATTTTAGACACCAGGCATATGGATCGCTGGCTAGATGGACGCTTGGTCGTCGCGCTGGCGCCAAATCAATGGAGCTTCGTTCATGGTTTGTTGCGTGAGGCGATTCAGCAATCGGCCAGGGATAACGGACGCTGGCGTCGATGGAACAGCGCGTGCGCCGAAATGCTTCAGGATCGGGCGGATGCCTCCTCTGAGCGGATCGGAGAGCACTTCCTCGCTGCTGGTCGGGCAGCCGAGGCCTATCGGCCTCTCATCCGTACCGCAGAGCGCCTTCGTCAGCGCTCAAATTATCGTCGCTCCCAACAGCTCCTTTTTCGAGCAGCGCAGAGCGTCCGAGGCTCCGGGGTCGGACCTGACTCTCTTGAGTGGGCCGAGATCTTGGGGCATTCGACCATCTGTTTGAGGGTGCAGGGACAATTTGAAATCGCCCTGCGGCGCGCTCGCGCTATGAAGAGACTCGCCGACTTACACCAAGAAGGCGCAGCGCAGGCGCGCGCGCTATTGGAGATCGCTCGGTGTGTTGATGTACTTCAAAGCGCCGAAGCGTCTATCGCGTATTTTCAACAGGCATGTGAGATGGCGGAGAAGAGCGAGGACCATGAGATGCTGCTGAACTGTCTCAATGGTTTAGCGCGGGCATATCGACTCGTCTCAGATTATGACCGCTCTCTCGAAGTGTGTGCCGTCGCCATGTCTCTGGGCGGTGAAGATAGGTTTCCCCTCCACCACGGTACGAATCTGCTCAACATGGCGAGGGTGGAGGTGCAGAGAGGTGACCATCAGCTCGGCGCAGCGCGCGCTAGAGAAGCCTGTGGTTACATCGATAAGGCTGGGTCCAAATGGGCACGCGCACAGGCGGCGAGCATAATCGGCGACGCTGAGAGATATATGGGTAACTACGGGGAGGCCGAGGCGGCGCATCGCTTGTCGGCCCAGCTCTTGTCATCCATTGGAACCTTCGACGCCGTCTATGGTGACGCCAACATCGCGCTCGTTCAGATGGATCAGGAGCAATGGTCAGAGGCTCATGTCACCATTGGGCGAGCGGTGGAGTCAGCTCGAACGTGTGGCAGCCGTAAAGCTCGACTTGTGATCAACGCGCTGGCGCTACTTACGGACGCCAAGATGGGTGATTGGGCGTCCTGGGATGAGCGAGTTGAGCTGCTTCAACCAATGCTTGAGTCTACCTACGCAGAGCTCGACATCGCTGAATGTGCGCTCGCTGCAGCGCGGCATGGTGATTCAGTGGGAGAGAACGGTCGGACCGACTTTGCCTGGACCTTGGCCATACTCCAGCTCCGTTTGCTGAACTTTGATGAGCGAGCAGAGCAGGCTCGACAGGAGTGGACGGCCAATCGTTATGGCTGACGAGCACCCTATAGACGACGGCGTGATCTTGTTCGTCTATGGCACGCTGATGCGTGGACAGACCAACGCCCACTTACTTAATGGTGCTCACTTCATTGGGCCCGCGAAGACCAAGCCCGGCTACCGGCTTCACGACATGGGGTGGTATCCCGCGATGGTGTTGGGCGGGTCAGGTATCGTCTCGGGTGAGCTGTATCAGGTCTCTAAGGCGGACCTAATTCATCTAGATCGCTATGAGGGGTGTCCCGAACTTTATGAGCGAGGCCTTGTCTCCTTAGCGGACGGCACCTCTTCCGGTAGTTATCTCTTAAGGCCTGACCGCTTAGGGAATGCACCACCGATCTCGTCGGGTGAATGGGTCAGTTATTGCTCTGCTCAAGCGCCCCATGAGTCAGGTCGCTAAGCATGTGTACACTGGTCCTGCTTCGTCATGTTCACCCAAGCTGGCCCCTCGTGGTGGCCGCGAACCGCGATGAATTTTTTGACAGGCCGGCGACACCGCCTGGGATATTGAACCGGGAACCGCTGGTCTTCGGAGGAAAAGATCTTAAGGCCGGGGGCACCTGGTTTGGGGTCACATCTCATGGATTCTTCGCCGGTCTGACCAACCAACGCTTGGTTCAGCTTCCTGCTCAGGCATCTCGTTCTCGCGGAGAGCTTGTGTTTGAAGTCTTGAGGCATGGCAACATCGGGTCCGCCATGGAGTGGTTACGTAAGCAGGACCCATCTGAGTTTAATGCCTTTAATCTGGTCTTCGGTGACTGTCATGAGCAAGTCCTCGCCTACGGTCGTGCGGACTGGCGCTTTGAGCGTGCACCGGATGGGATCTCGGTGCTCCCCAATGATGAACTTGACTCGGCGGATTTCCCTAAGGTGGAGCGAGCCAAATGGTTTGGCGACCGTCTGCCCACCGATGAGAATGGTTTCCTAGAGGGCGTGCAGCGCATGCTCGCCGACACGACCTGTCCGGAGCAGTATCCAGACTGGGGAGGTCCATTTGACCCGGACTTTCAGCGGAGGTTGCACGCCCTGTGTGTGGTGACGCCAAGTTATGGAACCCGCTCATCGACGATAGTCGCCCTTCAACCAGGGCGGGTTGATCGGTATCTTCATGCGGATGGTCCACCCAATGAGACTGCCTTCTTGAACTATGCTGTTCCCGATGTGGAGAGGCCTTGATGTCATTTGATCAGAGAGTCCAGGCTTTGCCGCACTTGGGAGTGGGGGTGTCGACGGAGTACGGAGCCTTCACCGCTGAAGGCGCGTTGGACCTCATGCTTCTGCTCGAGACGCATCCACAATTCGCTCAATTTCTCGAGGTCGGCGTCGAGGTGACCAAGGGGTTGGACTCTGACGCGCAGGCCTGGATACGGGATGGGCGTCCAACGACCTACCATTTCCTTGATGTTAATCTCGACGATCCGAGAGATATCGCTGAGCCATGGCTCAGCGAAGTCCGGGCCATCGTAGACGCCATGAAACCTGCCTGGATGTGTGGAGACGCTGGTCTGTGGCACTTTGGACGGAGAGAGAGGGGGCATATGCTGTTGCTGCCACCCATCCTCTCCGAGGAATCTGCGAAGGAAATGGCGGCGGGGATCGTCACGCTAAGAGATGAAATCGGTCTGGAGGTTCTCCCTGAGAACCCACCTGGGCATGTCTATGTCGGTGATCTTCACCTACTCGATTTTTTCGGACGCGTCTGTGAACTCGCTGATACCGGCGTCTTGCTGGACGCAGCGCACTTGGCCATCTACCAACGGGTAATGGGCTACGATCCGCTGACCGGACTAGATGGCTTTCCTCTCGACCGCATCGTGGAGGTCCACGTGGCTGGTGCGAGTCATCTAGATGTCGAGGGGTTATCGATCATCGAGGATGACCACACTGTGGACGTCTTGCCTGACACCTGGGAGATCATGGAGCGAGTCGCTCCCAACGCTAAGAATCTTCGAGCCGTAGTCTTTGAGTGTGAGCGCAACTCAATGGATCTGTGCCTGCCTGGCTTTCAGAGAATATCAGACCTCTTGGGATGGGGGGGGACTGGCACCCAAGGAGCTATATGAGCGCCCAAGAGCTACAGCGGGTCGTCGTCCGAATGCTCTTCGACCCAACATATGTAAAGCAGATATATCTGGATTCAGAGGAAGCCCTTAGGGGGGCAGATGTGACCTCCGAAGAAGCAGCTTGGCTGTCCCGTGGGGATGAGCGTCGCTGGAGAGCAGACCCGCTCAGAGCGGCGCGGAGCCTACAGGCGCTGCTCGAAGAGTTCCCCGTCTCTGCGCTGGCCGTCAACACCTCGGTCGAATTACCAAGCTTAATCAGCTTCTTTTCATCGACTCGGTTTCATCGCGCCATCATGGACGAGTCATCCCTCGCGCTGTCCTTCGCTGCTTGGCTCGCCCACGAGTATCCAGAGAGTGAACCATTCTGTCGATTAGAGGGAGCGATAGCGAGCCTCAGGAGGCCAGAGTTCGACACTCCTAGTGACGGCGGAGAGCCTCATACGTATCGAGCCGCCCCTGGCGTCCGTGCGCTCACGCTCCCATCTGGAGTCCTGAGCGCCTACTCCCAAGCGATGAGGGAATTAGGTGCGCACCCTCAGGGGGTCGTCCAGGCTCTGGTGAGCGACCCACCTGCTCTGTCCGGTGTTCATGAGCGTGACAAAGAGTCGCTCCTTCTTGAAAGAGGCGCTGAGATCGGGATTAGTGAGATATCCGAAGAGCTGGCGTTGGTGCTCATTTATCTAAGCCACGGTCGCTCGGAATCAGAGACCAAAGCCGCGCTTATTCGATTTGGATCCGAGCCTGGAGAGGTCTCAGATGTCCTCACATCTCTCTTAGACGAGGGGCTCATTATTCGTTTGGGCTGAGTTCAAAAAACACATCTACATTAGCCGCCGCACAGGGCGTACTACCTGCCAAAATTAGCGGAACTTTTGTTGGGGCAACACATTTTGCACTTGATGCAGACCCCCACTTTAGTCCATACAGCCGGGACCTTCGTACTCGTTTTTGGAGAGTTATTAAGATGATGAACCGTTTTCTCCGCATTTCTATGCTCGCATTCGCCTCCCTGTCTCTAGCCGCCTGTGGCGGTGATTCTGGTGGTGGCGCACAGGCCGGGTATCCTTGCGCAAGTGGCGCCGATTGCGCCAGTGGCGCGTGCGCCGACATCGATGGCAACAACGTCTGTGTTGACCAGTGTGACGCCAATGGCATGTGTCCAGTGGGTTACGCTTGTACACAAGGCTACTGTGTAGGCGCCGGCAATGGCGGCGGCGCAGGTGGCGCAAACGGCGGTAACATGGGCGGCGCTGGCGGAGCTGGCGGCAACATGAGCGGTGGCGGCAACATGGGCGGCGCTGGCGGAGCTGGCGGCGGCAACATGGGCGGCGGCAACATGGGCGGCG